>NZ_MVON01000038.1:0-22911 GCF_002018925.1 Acinetobacter sp. MF4642 | reverse complement strand
GGATAATCTTTTTCAGATTCAATCAATAATTGAACCGCTCTTTCTCTGATTTCAGGGGTATATTTTAATTTTGTCATCGGAATAGTCTCTCAGAATATTGAGTCTCCGACAAACCCGGTACGGTTCAAACGCACTTATCTATGGCATTAGGCTATAAGGCCATCATGAACAACATTAAGATCAAGTTCATTACCGCCGCCGATCTCATGCTGCAACTAAGTACAGCCTACCAGCAAGGTAAACTGAAAACCTATATGCAACGTGCGGTACTGGGACCAAAGTTACTGATTATCGATGAAATTGGTTATTTACCGTTTGGACGTGAAGAAGCGAATCTGTTCTTTAACGTGATTGCCAAGCGTTATGAAAAAGGCAGTACGATATTGACGAGTAACTTACCCTTTAGCCAATGGTCTAAGTCATTTGCGGATGATGTTACGTTGACCGCTGCGATGTTAGATCGGCTATTACATCACTGTCATGTGGTACAAATATCGGGTGAGAGTTATCGTTTGAAGATAAAAAAGAATAGGGATTCAACCTCAGGTTGAAACTTAATACGAAATCAAGGGGGTCAATTTTACTTTGCCATTTGTAAGGTAAAAGGGGGGGGCAATTTTAGAATGCCGTTGACAACGGCAAAGCTGTAGTAATGGCATAGATACACCTTGCAGCGACAAACTAGGTGTCAAAGCTGGGTAAGTGAATTACTAGACTTCACTGTATTTAGTTCTCAATTTTAAATTTTATTAAAGGAAGTATGAAAATCATACTTCCTTTTCAATCTGCTTCACAATAAAACTTTAGAGTTGAAGCAACAGATCAAATCTAAATCAGATTTGAAAAATAATTACGGTGGATACTGTCCTGTGGTAATAACTCTAATAAACGCTGTACCGCATCAATTCGGTCATGTGTTTGCCCAATAATTCTTAATAATTGATCGATATCCTTTATTTGATAGATCAACTGGCTTAAACGGGCATCAAAACAATGTCTCCAAGTGCTGAGTAAAGGGCTTTCTGATTTAGAGAGAAAGCTACCTTTATATAGCGAGAATGTACTGGAAATAAGATTTGCATTTAATGATTGTTCAGCACTTAAAAAATCACATTGGACTTCACAGCTAAGCCTATAAATCCGAGGCTCAATTGAATGAGGTAATAGGCTACGAAGTTGTGAAAGCTCAGCCTTTAGGGTTTTTAAGCTGACACTACGCTCACCATAAAGGGCATAGTGTAACTCTTCTAAACCAATGCCATGGGGGTGCAAAGCTAAAATGCAAAGTATTTCAATTTGACGGTGACTCAAGTTCAAGGTATGCCCATTAAATTGAACCCAAGGCGAGCCTAGCGCCTTAATGTATAAAAAATTCTGCTGTTCAAATTTTATGGCTCGTTGTATTAAATCCGCACAGCGTTCAACTGCAAGCAGCCCCAAAGGAGTATGTTTTTTATATTTTGTGGAAAGGTTAATAATGCCATGAAATTGCCCTGATGTCGGATCCCAGATCGGCGCGGCATAACAAACCCAATCTCGAACACTGTCCATTTGGTTTTCATGAGAATAGACACAACTTGATATTTGGCTGTTTAAAGTCATACCTATCGCATTGGTCCCAACAGCCTGTGTAGACCAATGCCCACCCTCAATAAAATGAACCTGTTCGGCAGAAGAAAGCATTACAGAACTACTCCATGTCCATAAGAGAGTACCTTGATGATCTGTGAGACCAATCGCCATATCTGAATCATCAGCTATTTTGAGTAAGTCGGCATAATTATGTTGGATAGAGCGGCGAAATAAAGACGTTTTATCTTCTGGAGGTAAGGCTAAAACAGGAGCGGCATGAACAGTATGTTGATTAATTAAATGGGTTGTTTGCAGATTTTTTGCAGATGCGGTATTGAACAGGTTCATATCATATTCCTTTATGATCAGACTGTAATATTTTTAAATTTTAGAAATGAGTTTCCAAATTTATAGTCATTTACGTCATTTCTTCTTGCTTCAATTTTAAATGCTTTTATCTTTGCTTGGTTAAATCATATCTTTTGGCTTTACCAGTCCTTGAGTTACTTTAAAAGTGTTCTTATGAGCTGAAAATGGCTATTTCCATCTGAAATGTTAATAAACGTAAATAGGATGAAAATTCATTCGCTCATGTAAGGGCTAGGCACAGCTTCACCATGATACTGACGGTCTGCAAAATAACTTGATCGTACTAATGGCGCACTCCAAATATTTTTAAACGCTAAGCGCTCTCCATGTGTTTGATAATGCTTAAACTCTTGCAACGTAACAAAACGATGAATTGGCGCATGAGATTTAGATGGCTGTAAGTATTGACCGATTGTGACATAGTCCACTTGATAATCTTTCAAATCATTTAATAACACAATAACCTCAGCCTCGACTTCTCCTAAACCTACCATCAAACCACATTTCGTTGGAATTTCAGAACAGTAGTGTTTAAATTTTTTGAGTAAATCCAATGAGTGCTTATAGTCAGCGCCTGGTCGCATGGCTTTATACAGACGTGGAACGGTTTCAATATTATGATTAAAAACATCGGGTGGGTTTTGGCTCAGAATCTTCAGGGCAATATCTGCACGACCACGAAAATCAGGAACCAAAATTTCTATCAGAGTTTCTGGACTGGTTTGACGAATTTCTCGAATGCAATCTGCAAAATGCTGTGCGCCACCATCTTTTAAGTCGTCTCGATCAACAGAAGTAATCACGACATACTTTAAGTTTAGATTCTTGACTGTTTCAGCCAGATGCTTTGGCTCATTAGGATCTAGGATATTAGGACGACCATGTGCGACATCACAGAATGGACAGCGGCGAGTACAAATATCTCCCATGATCATAAACGTTGCAGTCCCTCCGCTAAAGCATTGTGGCAAATTAGGGCAGGCCGCTTCTTCACAAACCGTATGTAGTTTCTGTTGTCGTAATAAATCCTTAATGATTTGAACTTCCTCAGGTTGACTAATTTTAGTCCGAATCCATTCTGGCTTTTTCGGTGTCGTTTCTGTTGGAACAACTTTAATTGGAATACGCGCCATTTTTTCAGCGCCACGTAGCTTTTTTCCAGTTAATACTGTGTTATTTAAATCCATTACAAACACTCCATCATTTAAAATAATTAATATAGATCCCGATATTAAATAAGCTCTTTTAGGTGCTTTAATAATATTAAAACAGTGCAAAAAACTTATCATATAAAATAAAGGTTGGTTAAAGGTTTGTTTTCATATGTGATTGAACCATTGTAAAATTTTAAAAAATTTTTAAGTTCATAACCTTCTGTTTTTAATATTTTTTCCATCTCTTAATGCATTATATTTTTTTAGTCTAATATGAAATTAAATAAAAATATATTTATATAAATATACGGTTTAAAAATCCAACCATTAATTTTTGGATTTTCTTTTAAGCGTAGTTAATAAGGAACAAAGATATGCAATTAACGGAAGAGCAATTGCTAGCAGCATACAAAAGAATGCGCGACATTCGTGAATTTGAGGATCGACTTCACGATGAAAATAATACAGGTGATATTCCCGGTTTCATCCATTTATATAGCGGTGAGGAAGCTATTGCCGTAGGGATCTGTGAAAATTTAACAGACAAGGACTTCATTACATCAACGCATCGTGGTCATGGACATTGTATTGCTAAGGGCTGTGACATTCACGCCATGATGTTAGAAATTTTTGGCAAAGATGATGGTTTGTGTCGTGGTAAAGGCGGCTCAATGCACATTGCGGACTTAGATAAAGGCATGCTCGGTGCAAACGGTATTGTGGGTGGTGGTCCACCTTTGGCTATTGGGGCAGCTTTAAGTGCTAAAACACTGAAAAATGGTGGGATTGGTCTATCATTTACCGGTGATGGCGGGTCAAATCAGGGCTTAACTTTTGAAGCCATTAATATGGCTGTCGTGTTAAAGCTCCCTGTCATTTTTGTTTTTGAAAATAACGGTTTTGGTGAAGGTACTGCACATGACTATGCCGTAGGCAGTAAAGACATTGCAGGTCGAGCGGCAGGTTTTGGCTTACCTGCTGAAAAAGTAGATGGAACAGACTTTTTTGCTGTGTATGAAGTTGCACAAAAAGCCATTGAACGTGCCCGCTGTGGTGAAGGTCCGAGTGTGATTGAAACGGTAACCAACCGTTTTTATGGACATTTTGAAGGTGATCCGGGGCTTATTCGTTCCAAAGAAGAACTGGATTATGTCAAAGAACATAAAGACCCATTGAAAATATTCCGTGAAAAAGTCAAGAATAAAATTGACGAAGCCAAACTGGATGCGATTGATGCCCAGTCTAAAGCCAATGTAGACGATGCCGTTGCAAAAGCACGCGCAGCTAAGTACCCAGAAGTCTCTCAGTTACTTACTGATGTTTACGTCTCTTACTAAAGGAATAGTAGAAAAATGCCAAATAAAAGTTATCGAAACGCGATTAAAGAAGCAATTGAATTAGAAATGCGCCGAGATCCGAGTGTCATTGTGGTCGGTGAAGATGTTCGTGGTGGGCATGGTGGCAAAAATACCGATGACAATAAACTGGAAGGTTTTGGCGGTGTACTTGGTGTAACCAAAGGCTTATGGACTGAATTTGGTTCTGAGCGAGTCATTGACACCCCGATTACAGAATCGGCGATTATTGGTATGGCGGCAGGTGCTGCTGCAACGGGTTTAAGACCTGTGGCAGATTTAATGTTCATGGATTTTTACGGCGTGTGTTATGACATGCTGTATAACCAAGCGGCTAAATTCCGCTATATGTTTGGTGGCAAAGCCAAAGCGCCACTCGTTGTACGAGGCATGATCGGTGCAGGTTTTTCCGCAGCAGCGCAGCATTCTCAGTCGCCATATAACGTGTTTGCCTCAGTGCCTGGTTTAAAAGTGGTGGTGCCTTCAAGTGCCTATGATGTGAAAGGGTTGTTGATTCAAGCCATTCGAGATGATGACCCAGTAGTATTTTGTGAACACAAGTTGTTGTATGACATTAAGGGCGAAGTGCCAGATGAAGCCTACACTATTCCTTTTGGTGTCGCAAATTACACCCGTGAAGGCACTGATATTACCATTATTGCCTTAAGCTTGATGGTGCATCGTGCCAATGAAGTTGCGGATAAGCTCGCAAAAGAAGGCATTTCGGTTGAAGTGGTTGACCCTCGAACCATTTCTCCATTAGACGAAGATGGCATTTTAGAATCAGTGGCGTCAACAGGTCGCGTAGTGATTGTAGATGAATCTGCGGCGCGTTGCGGTTTCGGACATGATGTGGCTGCACTCATTGCACAGAAAGGCTTTCATTATCTTAAAGCACCAATCGAGTTAGTCACTCCACCACATTCACCCGTACCATTTTCACCAGTATTAGAAAAAGAATGGCTACCCAGTGTAGAACGCATCGAACAGGCTGTACGTAAGACGTTGGAGGCTTAGGATGAGCGAAATTAAAACTTTAGAAATCCCAAAATGGGGTTTGTCCATGGAAGAGGGTACGATTGCCCAATGGCTGATTGAGGAAGGTACGCAATTTAGTAAAGGACAGGAAATTTGTGAAATTGAAACCACAAAAATCGTCAATGTTCTTGAAGCACCTTTTGATGGCTTGCTACGCAAAATTATTGCTAAAGATGGTGACACTCTGGTCGTAGGTGGAGTTATTGCAATTTGTGCAGACGCTCAAGTTTCAGATACAGAAGTTGAAGCATTTGCACAGTCCTTAGGTGGAACACCTGCTGTAACAGAAAATAAAGCGGTAGCAGCGGTTCCTGAAAAAGTAGCTGTAGCTCAAGTTGAAACCAAAGTGCAAGCTGCTCCTAAACAGAACAGTGTTGGTAATGGATCAAAAGCGGTGACTCAGGGCGGATATTCTATTCCTGCTGCGTTACAAGGCTACCAACAAAGCGATGATATTTTTGCAACGCCACATGCCTTGAAATTGGCTGAAAAGCATAATGTAAACTTGTCTCAGATTACGGGTTCTGGACGTGAAGGTCGTATTAGTGTTCAAGATATTCAGACCGCAGTTCAAGCTGCTGGTGGTTCTTGGCCAGATGTGCGTCATCAAGCCAGTACCAAAGCCGCGAAATCTAAAGCAGATGATAGTGATGTTCTAGCGACACCTGTTGCCCGCCGTTTGGCAAGACAATGGGGCATTAATTTGCATGATTGTCGTGCATCGGGTTCACGTGGACGAGTCTGTAAGGAAGATGTTGAAGCTGTATATCAACGTGAAAACCCTGTACAAGCTCAACATGCTGATCATGCGCATCCAGCAGAGTCCGCAAAATTCACTACTGTAGCTATGAATGGTATGCGTAAAGCAATTGCTTCGCGCTTACAGGCTGCGAAACGCAATGCACCACATTTTCGCTTAACGATAGACTTAAATGTTGAGTCAGTTCAGGCTTTGCGTCAGCAAATTAACAGTACCGTACCGCAAGTCAAGCTGTCCATTAACGATATGCTGATTAAAGCTGCTGCTGCCGCACTGATCAAAGTTCCACAGGTCAATGTTCAGTTTGATGAAGAAAATCAGCAGATTTTACAGTTTGAACAGGCTGATATTTCGGTTGCTGTGGCCATCGAAAATGGACTGATCACGCCAATTATTAAATCAGCGAACCGTAAATCTTTGGCGCAAATTTCCAATGATATGCGCGATCTGGCGACACGTGCCAAAACTGGAAAACTAGCACCTGATGAGTTTCAAGGTGGCAGTTTCAGTATTTCCAATTTGGGAATGCTGGGTATTCAACAGTTTGATGCCATTATTAACCCACCTCAAGGTGCAATTCTGGCCTTAGGTGCAGCAGAGAAACGTGCTGTCATCGAAAATGATGAGATTGTTGTTCGTGAAATGGTGACTGCAACATTGTCTTGTGATCATCGTGTCATTGATGGTGCGTTGGGTGCTCAATTCTTATCGGCATTGAAGCAGTTTGTCGAAAACCCTGCATTAATTTTGGTGTAGGAGGAATAGCCATGTCAGATACACAATTTGATCTTGTGGTTATTGGTGCTGGTCCTGGAGGATATGTCGCTGCGATTCGCGCAGCGCAACTGGGATTAAAAACAGCAATTGTTGAAAAACAACACTTAGGCGGAGTGTGTCTTAATTGGGGATGCATTCCAACCAAGGCATTGTTGAGCGGGGCTGCGCTTGCGCAGCAGTTCAAACATGCAGAGCAGTTTGGCTTTACTCTTAACGCGGTTGATTTTGACATTCAAAAACTGGTCCATCATAGCAGACAGGTTTCTGAGCAACTGGTACAAGGTATCGGTCAATTATTGAAAAAGAATCAAATCACTGTTTTTAATGCAGCAGCCCAATTTATTGCCAAAGAGCATTTAGAGCTTACAGATGCGAATGGTCAAAAACAGCAGATTTCTGCACTGCATATTATTGTCGCAACAGGTGCACGTGCGGCCAATTTGCCTCATATTCCTGTAGATGGCCATCAGGTCTGGAGTTATAAAGAGGCTTTAGTTCCAGACCAATTACCAAAATCTTTACTGGTCATTGGTTCGGGTGCTATAGGCAGTGAGTTTGCAAGCCTATACCAAGACTTAGGCTGCCAAGTCACCTTGGTTGATATTGCAAAGCAGATTCTCCCTAGCGAAGACATTGAAGTTGCGAAGTATGTACAAAAGCAATTTGAACAGCAGGGTATGCAGGTTTTAACCGAAGCGACTGTAAAAAAAATAGAAACTGATCAGGCTCAAGTACATTGTCATATTGAAACTGCCACAGGTGTGCAAATAATTACTGTTGAAAAGGTGCTTTCAGCTATTGGCGTGAAACCGAATGCTGAAAATCTTGGCCTAGAAGCTTTGGGAATTGAATTTGAGAATGGTTTTATTAAAGTCGACTCATGGTGTAAAACCAATGTAGTGGGCATTTATGCAATTGGTGATGTCGCAGGCGCACCGTGTTTGGCACACAAAGCCAGTCATGAAGCCATTCTTTGTGTGGAGAAAATTGCAGGCCTAAGTCATGTACATGCTTTAGATCGTACACAAATTCCGGGCTGTATCTTTACCCATCCGCAAGTGGCCAGTATTGGTTTGACAGAACAGAAAGCGAAAGCTGCGGGCTTGAATATCAATGTGGGTAAGTTTCCTTTACAAGCGAATGGTAAAGCATTGGCTTTGGGCGATAGCGCAGGATTTGTTAAAACCATTTTTAGTCAGGAAACAGGTGAATTGTTGGGTGCTCACATGGTTGGACATGAAGTCACCGAACACATTCAAGGGTTTGCCATCGCGAAATACCTAGAAGCTACAGATGAAAGCTTGGCGCAGGTCATTTTCCCTCATCCTACTTTGTCTGAGGCGATGCATGAGTCGGTCTTGTCGGCGATGCAACGTGCAATCCATATTTAAGGAGTCGCAACATGCCTAGAGGTTTAAACAATAAAGTTGCATTAATTACGGGTGCGGCACAAGGTATTGGACGCGGTATTGCCTTACGTTTAGCACAAGAAGGTGTTCATATTGGATTAGTCGATCTTCACCAAGAAAAGTTAAATACTGTTCAACAAGAGGTTGAAGCCTTTGGCGTAAAAGCCACCACATTTATTGCGGATATTTCAGATTCAATACAAATCAGTGACGCTATTAATCATGCAGAATCGACACTTAATGGTTTTGATATCATGATTAATAATGCAGGTATTGCACAAGTCAAAGCTTTGGCAGAAGTAACGCCGAGTGAATTTAACCAAATTATAAACATCAATGTCGGTGGTGTACTTTGGGGGATTCAAGCCGCAGCAAATAAATTTAAACAACGCCAACAGGCTGGAAAAATTATTAATGCATGCTCAATAGCAGGTCATGAAGGCTTTGCTTTACTCGGTGTTTATTCGGCAACTAAATTTGCAGTTCGTGCATTGACGCAAGCTGCGGCTAAAGAATATGCCAGTGTTGAAATTACTGTAAATAGTTATTGTCCGGGTGTTGTTGGTACTGACATGTGGGTCGAAATAGATCAGCGGTTCTCTGAAATTACAGGTGCACCAATTGGTCAAACGTATAAAAAATATGTAGATGGTATTGCTTTAGGACGTGCTGAAACACCAGATGACGTGGCTGCATTAGTTGCATTTTTAGCCAGCGAGGATGCAAACTATATTACAGGTCAGTCTATTTTGACAGATGGTGGAATGGTTTACCGTTAATATCAACATGAGGAATACACAATGAAAGCAGCTCGTTTTTATGATCGAGGGGATATTCGAATTGAAGATATCCCTGAACCGAAAGTACTTCCAGGCACAGTTGGAATTCAAGTTGCATGGTGCGGTATTTGCGGTACAGATTTACATGAATTCATGGAAGGCCCTATTTTTATTCCACCTTGTGGTCATCCACATCCAATTTCGGGAGAATCTGCACCTGTAACAATGGGACATGAATTTTCAGGCGTAGTTTATGCAGTTGGTGAGGGTGTAGACGATATCCAAATTGGACAACATGTCGTAGTTGAACCCTATATTATTGCGGATGATGTCCCGACTGGCCTGAATGATAAGTATCATTTATCAAAAAATATGAACTTTATTGGTTTAGGCGGACGCGGTGGTGGTCTTTCTGAAAAAATTGCAGTTCAGCGGCGTTGGGTACATCCTATTTCAAATGATATTCCTTTAGACCAAGCAGCATTGATAGAACCTTTATCTGTCGGTCATCATGCCTATGTCAGAAGTGGCGCAAAAGCTGGCGATATCGCACTGGTTGGTGGAGCAGGCCCAATAGGCTTACTTTTATCTGCTATTTTAAAGGCTAAAGGTCTCACGGTCATCATTACTGAACTGAGTGCAAAACGTAAAGAAAAAGCGATAGAAGCGGGTGTTGCCGATTATGTACTAGACCCATCTAAGGTTGATGTAGTTGCTGAGGTAATGAAAATTACAGAAGACCGCGGTGTAGATGTCGCTTTTGAATGTAGTAGTGTCAATAAAGTCATGGATACACTCGTTGCAGCAATGAAACCAACTGGTGTAGTCGTTATCGTTTCTATTTGGAGCCATCCTGCCACAATTAATGTGCATAGTGTGGTGATGAAAGAGCTAGATATTCGTGGCACGATTGCTTATGTAAATGATCATCAGGAAACTATCCGTTTAGTCGAGCAAGGTAAGATTAATCTAGAACCTTTTATTACCCAACGTATTGCATTAGATGATCTTGTTTCTAAAGGCTTTGAAACGTTGATTCATAATAATGAATCGGCTGTAAAAATTATTGTTCATCCATAGTAAAGCCTAATTTGAACGACTAATTTGAATAAACTAGAAATAAACTCTATGTAGCTATTTCTAATATCTTTATAGATAGGGAATGAGTCTGTACGTACAGATTCATTCTCAAATTTACAGTGTTGAGTGCCAGTATGATTTTGATCATACAGCCTAGTAAAGATAGAAAATAAGTTTTTAAATAAACCATAGGGATATAGACTAAATTTTGCCAGGAGAGTGATGGCAGTCCACCACTAATTAAAAGGTGTCTACAAAATCATTGGCTATTCAATAATTTTAGTTTACTGTTTGGTATAAAATATTATGCTGAGTTTTGATAGCTACGATTTTTGTTTGGCTTTTTGACGTAAGACATACAAATATAAGCTTTCAACTTTTTCACGTGCCCATGGTGTGGTACGTAAAAACCGTAATGATGACTTAACACTTGGATCTATACAAAAACATCTAATTTCAATTTTACGACTTAAGCCTTCAAAGCCACCATAGTAATCCAATAACTCATCCAAAATGTCAGCAAGTTTTTTGCCGTGTAGAGGGTCATTGGAGGCGTTCATAATAAATAAACCATATTTTTGGAGGCCATTATTATAACCTGAGCTAGTTGAAAAATGGGAGGGTTGAAATTTAAACATAATTAACATTGATGTGTGCTGAAATAGCAGTAGACATTCACTTGTGAGATTCTAGTCAGCCGACTTGTAAAAATCTTCTGCCATTTGATTTGGTGTCTTAAAATGTAGACCTTTCTTTTTATAGAATAAGACCTTAAAGAAAACCTATTTAACTGAAGCAAACATAAAAGTGCATTATTAATTTGACAGATAATAAAACCTGATTTAATCTATATCAGAAATAATGAACAAATTAGCAGGTGTTATTTAATTAACTTATGTTCACCTAGAGCCTAGTTCAAAATTAAATTTATTTTTATATATAATATATTTAATTACTTAGAGCGCAAAATAATTACTTTTAAAATATTCGGTTCATGAACCTAGCTATGAATATATAGTTTCCTACTAAAAAGTCTTAAGGATAGAAGAAATTTGTCTAGGAGAGTGGTGGCAATCCACCACCAACTAAAAGGTGTCTACAAAATCTGTGGTTATTCAATGATCACCATTTATCGTTCTTTAAAACGTTTATGAAGTTTACGATAGAGTAGGTTCTGCTTTTTGATATCGCGAACTGCATATGTAATTAACTATGAAGTGCTAAAATTTGAAGCAAATTGATAATTGATGATAAACATAAATTTTTTTATAAATATTCTTGTTTTCAATTCTTTAGGGATTATCTTATCTAAATAAGCGAATGTGATTAAATTATTGGTTAGGGAAAAAACCCTATTCAATTAGGGTGCGTGATAGTGTAGACTAGACAAAAATTTCTTTAGTTTTATGTGAATAGTCTCTTTAAAGTAACCTCAAAAAAATCTGACTTTTTAGGAAGATACTATACGGATCATCGTATTTCTGCATTGATCTATAAGCTTTCACATGTTAAAAAAAATAAAAGAGTATTGGATCTTGCTTGCGGTTCTGGAAGTTTATCTGAACCATTTTTATTGGCGGATAATTTATTTGACTGTACATTAGTTGATATCGAAAATAACTTACCCAATAATTTTTTTTATAAAAAAAATTTTAAATTTTACAATTTGGATTTACTACTAAATGATGAAATTTTTAATAAAGTTTCACACACTAAATATGATTTAGCAGTTTGCAATCCTCCATATATTAACTATCAATGGAATGACTATCTTAAGGGTATAATATATAACAGCAAAATTGACTTAAAAATATTAAGGAAAAAATATGCTCCAGCACCTGTAATATTCCTAGAATTAAACTTAAAATTACTTACTAAAAATGGGTCTTTATTTATTATATTACCTGACCAATATATTACTGGTTTACAATATTCTTTTTTAAGAAATTATTTAATCAATAACTATAAAATATGTAAAGTTATTAAACTTCCACAAAACTCTTTTACAAATACCCAAGTTGATAGCTATATTTTAGAAATAAAAAAAGGAGACAAGACTAATCATATTGAATTTTATCAAGTAAGTAATGATTTTCAGTTTAATAAAATTAACAACATACATGCTTCTTCATTACATGATAACTTTAATATAAGTCAAATAAATTCTTTAAGTCATGAAAAGAAGACTTGTATTTCATTTTTACAAAAAATATATAGAGGAAATATTGCTTCAAATAAAATTCATGACGATGGATTGAATATCTTTCATAGTACTAATTGTGGAATATCCAATAATATACCAACTGAATATATATATGAAGATAACAAACATTTTCTTGAGAAAAAAATTAAATATGCCGAAGAAGGCGATATAATTTTATGTCGAATAGGAAGGAATTTTTATAAAAAGATTTTTTTTGTCAAAAATGGTTATATAGGGATATCTGATCATTTTTTTGTAATTAAAGTTGATAATAATAAATCAAAGGATTTATATAATTGGCTAATTGGGGATGGAAATGAGAGGTTAAAAAATTTAGCACATGGTTCGGGTGCTAAATTTATAAATATAGAATCATTTAAATCAATGTGTTTTAATCAAAATAAAAACAAGGAATAGTTGTGTATCAATTATTAGCCACTATAAAAAACTTATCTTCTACTGGTATTAGATCTATTAGTTATGATGAAATAAAATTATGGTTAGGACAGTTTAGAACTGACGAAGAAAAGCTTTTAGGTATTTTGATAATAAGATACATGATATATAGAAATGAAGAGCAAATGTTATCTTTAATAAAATCAGCTCTTAGAAAATTGGCATTTCACTATATTGAAGAGGATGATGAACCATTTATAAAATGGCTTCAAATTCTTAATAGAAAAGATAAGGGGCTAAAATTTACATTTGGTCCCCCCATTGACCGAGAATTTGGTTTACCAGGTAAAAGTGGTGAACTTATGATCAGATTTATTCAACAACTAGGTATTTCTAAAAGTTCTTTTGATTATCCAGAATGTGCGACTATCTTAAACGATAACGATGTATACGTATTAGTCGACGATGCAATTTTAACAAGTGATCAAATTACTGGTATTCTACATAAGTTTTATGCACTAAAAACTTTAAAAAATTGTGCAATAGTAGTAGGCATTATTCATAAAGATGGGTTGGATTTATTGAATAAGAACTTTCCTAATATTAATATCTTTTATGGTGAAGTCATAACACATGAGCATAGTCTGACAGAAATCTCTAAGTACTGGATTGATAAAAGAATATGGAATTATGAGAAGGATCCTATAGAAGTTTATACAGATTTATGTAATGATTGTGAATTCGAAAAACCATATTATTTAGGACACAATAACCAAGCTTTATTATTAATGTATCATCATAGCGTTCCAGATAACTCACTGCAAATTCTATGGGATACTTCTGAAAAATGGAATCCATTAAAAAAAAGGTAATAAGATATCTATGATTACTGATCACAGTGCTTTTTCCAAGACTCGTGCCGAAGAATATGATTCTGATATTTGGGGTAAGTTTTTTATTCCACCTTATTATTCAACTCTAAATATAAAAAAGTCAACAAAATCTATTTATTTTGTAGGAAAGCGTGGTTGTGGTAAAACAATGCTTCTTAAGTATTTAGATTATCACAGTCAATTTTCTAGAAATAGAAATGAAATACCTGTAGAAGAAATTGAACATACAGGCATTTATTTAAGAATGGATACTCATTTCTGCAACTCAATGAAATATAGAGGTAAAAGTGATGAGTTTTGGTTGAATTTATTTGATCAATATATCGGAATTATTATTTCCATTGAAATAATAAATTCTTTATACATAATATCCAATAGTAATTACTCTTTGTTTAATAAAGATGATCTCCTCAATGTTGATTTATCCTTTTTAAATGGTTATGAAGAAAATTTTCCAGATAACATCCAAGATCTAAGAAAATATTTAATAATTAAAAGAAACTCTATTAATAACTATATTTCCAATATTGAAATCACAAATGAAAATGTATCTTACCTTTCAGGTAAAAAATTCGTCGATTCATTAATTGAGGCTTTAAAATTTAATGCCACTTTAGAAAAAATTAATTTTTATTTATACCTTGATGAAGTAGAAAATGTTACAGATTATCAAAGAGTCTATTTAAATACTCTTTTGAAACACTCTAAAAGACCATTTATTATAAATTTTACGTCAAAAGTAATATCTGATTCTAACGCTACAATGGGAACAGAGTATATTAATGCAACGCATGACTACCTATTACACAATTTAGACCAAATATTATCCTCAAAAGAGGAAAAAACTTTTTTTGCAGAAGTTTACTTAGGTAATACAGAATTATCCAATCATATTAAAGACTCTGAAATCCTTAAAATTATTACTGATGAATCTAAAATTGAATACAGAAAAACTGAATCATATCAGAATCATATCAATGAAATTGTGCGAAATAAGTTTCCTTCATTATCTTTATCGGAAATTGCGAAACAATCAATTGAAAATGAAAGAACTAAGAAAATTTTATTAGATCAAATTTCTAAAGCATTTAAAAATAAATCAATTGATTATAATGTAAGTGATTTTTTTGAAGAAAATAAAGATTTACCTTTGTTATTAATAATTTCACCTGCTTTATTAAATAGAAGAAATTTTAATTTAACTAAAGTAATTAATCTATTTGAAGAATACAAAGCTGATAATACTCTTATTAAGAAGCAAGTTGACGATTTGATACATAATAATTTATTTGCTGCTATTCTTGAACTTTATAGACCTTATAAGCTAGGATGTCCTTTATATAGTGGGTTTGAAACATTTTTGACGATGTCTAATAATAACCTACGCCATTTTCTGATACTTTGTCTTAAAACCATAGAAATATCTGATTTACTATTTGATAATTCTGAAGTTTTTAGTATTGATACACAAGTAAAAGCCTCATTTAGTGCTTCAGAGACACTAATTAAAGAAACTCGCACCTTTGGAAAATTAGGTGAAAGTTTACGTATTTTCACATTGAGATTAGGGACATTATTTCAAACTTTACAATCCTCACCCACACTTAGCGAGCCTGAGCAGAATCAATTTACAATTAATTCTGGAAGTGAGGTTTTATCGCTTGAAGATAATTTATTTATTTCAGAGGCTTTAAAGAACCATATTTTAATCGAAAATATTGAGACTAAAACTAAGTCTACAAATAAATTTGATTTAATTGATTATCAAATAAACCCTATTTATGCACCCTATTTTAATATTAGCTATCGCAGAAAAAGAAAGATTGAATTATCAGTTACAGAATTTAAAGTTTTATATCAAGGAAGTGAGGATGAAGTTAATGAGTTAGTTAAAAAGTTAATTAAGTCTGAAAACACTCCAACTTCTCAACTAACTCTTTTATAATATGAAAAATATTTTACAAACAGCTATTCACTCCTACCAAATTTCGAAATATTCACGTGCTTATTTTATGTGTGACTTAACAGAATCACTAATATTTTTTCACGGTGAAGCTGTAGATGAACGAGGTACACATGCAATTAATACTTTAAGTTCTTTAGCTGATTCTAAAAATATATTCGTATATGATGTAGAAAAAATGTGTTTAAACATTGATGGCACTAATTATTTAATCCAAGATTTATTCGTTAATCATAGTATTTTTCCTAAAAATTCTACATTTATATTAGATGCAACTACACTTGGATTTGTTGAAATATTTCTAATTATAAAAATTTTAACTCAGCTAAAAATCTCTGCTATTTCAATTTTGTATATTGAACCAAAGGGGTACACTACAGAAGCTGATAATGCAGAAATTTATAATTTATCTTTAAAAGCTAGTAGTTTTTCACCAATTCCTACAGCTGTAATTGATATGTCTAGCAGTGAGGTTCCTTATGGTGTATTTTTTCTAGGATATGAATCCTCACGAATTTCTATTGCTTTAGATTCATATAGTATGATTTCTAATAAGGATATAAAAGTAGTATTTGGGGTACCAGCGTTTACATCTGGATGGGAATTAAAGTCTATTATTCCACACTTAGAAGTTTTAAAAGAAAATTCTGATTTTAATATGAAATATTGTGGTGCTAATGATCCTGGTTCTGCTTATGATATCTTGTTAGATATAGAAAAATTAATTAGCAATAATGAAAAGTTCTTTATTGCACCAATTGGAACTAAACCGTGTGGGATAGCTACTGCTATTTTTGCGAATGTTTTTTCAGATAGAGTAGGTCTATTATATGATCATCCTATTAAGTTAAAAAATAGAACATATGGAGTTTCTACCGAAATTTTATATAAAGTTCATTTCAAATATGATTAAAACCATGAAAATTATATTAGATATTCAATTAAAGAATTAGTAGCTTTGATTTTTATTTTCAAGCTATTAATTTCTTTGCTTTTTATTTGTCGTAATTGTTCAATTTTAAATTGGATATCAGGAAATAGTCCTTTTAAATCATGCAATGCTTCAATTTCTTCTTTTAGTGCAGTGATTTCGCACTCAAAATCTTCTTTTTTCAAATTTAGTTCATGGAGGGTAGATGTTGACTCAATGCAAAACTGCGATCGTAAATCATGCAAATTTTCAGCTTCAGTATAGGTTGTTTGTCCATATCTACTTTTTTCAACATCAACAGTTAAATAGCCATCTTTAACTAGTCTAAGTATTAGACGATAAACACTTTGATAGTTAACATTACTATCTACTACTTTCAAAAGTTTAACTTTATCCCAGAAATCTACAGTTTGCCATGACTCAATTTTATAGCTACAAAAGACTCTAGAAACCTCTCGGAACATTGGTAAATTTTGAATTTCCATATTCATTACACAAATAATGAGGATTATAGTCCGTGGATTAAAATACTTCAATTCTTGATAGTTCTTGTATTTATGGTTATCACCTATGAATCAAGAACTAGCACTGTCGATTGGCTCTAAAATCAGGGAAACTCGGAAAAATAAATCAATTAGCCAAGAACAATTAGCCTTATTAACAACGATTGATCGTAGCTATTTGGGGCGAATTGAAAGGGGAGAAGTCAGTATTACCGTTGAGAAACTCTACCAAATTTCAAAAACACTCAATGTTGACCCTAAAATATTACTCCCGTGATAAATATTTTTTGAGAAGGTGAGGAGCTAGTAGATGATCTATCTTCAAGTTAGTTCTTAACTTAACCTCTTCAATAATATCTATAAGCGTTTCAGTATTCTGATGAAGCTGTGACTCCAAATCATCAATTTGTGTACGCAGATTTTTATTG
This sequence comes from Acinetobacter sp. MF4642, assembly GCF_002018925.1. Taxonomy (NCBI): domain Bacteria; kingdom Pseudomonadati; phylum Pseudomonadota; class Gammaproteobacteria; order Moraxellales; family Moraxellaceae; genus Acinetobacter; species Acinetobacter sp. MF4642. Next base: position 5,301 of record NZ_MVON01000038.1, on the reverse strand, counting down.
GTGTCCGTAAGAGCCTGCCTTGTCTTTTTATTCACATAAAGTTGTTGTTCCTTAGTCTTTAGGTTGAGTGGCGAAATCTGCTCAGATACATACAGAGATATTAGCTTCTTCCGTTCAGCAGAACTCAAAGTACTTAGCCCACCTGATATATAACCCTTAGATGTTAGACGGCTATGAACAGATCTGTGCGAAATAGGGGATTTTTCAAAACCTTCAACTAACATCATTTGCAATTCTTGTTCGATGACTTCATCTAATTGTTTACCACGTAACATATTAGGCTTCCTTAGTCTCAATTTTTTGCTGTTCTATAGCGAATAGTTCACTTAAGGTTGTTGGTAATTTAGTGATCGCATCGCCATAAGGAAAAACGGGAATAGGAGTTAAACTATTTTGCCTATCAAGTGCTTTTGTCTTTAAGTCACTTAAATAAAGTATTTTTTGACGCAAATCCTCAAGCATTTCTCTATAAGATAAATCATGGATTACGATTTGCTCTATTTGTGCAAACTTATCTAGTAATTCATTCAAAGTATGTTGTAGGGCTTCTAATTCACCTTTACGGCCAGTTAAAGCAAAGTTTCCACATTGATCACCTGATTGGCAGGCTAAACGGTTAGGGCAATCGTGCACAGCGACTTCACGCATGCACCCACCAAAAGGCAAGGGGTGTAAACAAGCATGCCGTTGGACTAAGGAGTCTGCTAGTGAATTATCTTCTTTAACCAATTCATTAAATGACTCTGAGATATCTTGAAAGTACTCATCAAAAAAGGAGTTTTTTACATAACTTGCCACTTCATTTTTTGAATCAAATGTTTGTAAATTCATCTTTAGATTATTTTCTAGATCCAATTGGTCCGAAAAGTACATTAATCCATCATTTTTGATAGAATCAATTGGATAGTCTGGCTTTAGTTCTTGTTTATCATTTTCGTAAAGTGCCAATTCATGTTTTTCTAACAAACTAGCTGTGACTTTACGTTGTTTTAACGCTAAGTGTTGATAATATTGGTTTTGCTTAATGTCTACACGCCCCATGAGCATTGCTTGTAGATGTTCAGCTATTCCACTTAAAGCAAGGAAAGTATTAATATTATGGCGTGGGATATGGCTTGTTAGTTTTGAATGCTCTTTTTCATTCTCAAGTAAATTATATTTTTCAAAAACAGACTTACTTAATGAATTTCCAAAAAAGCTATTTATTAACATTCCATTTAGAGGAATGATGTTTGTTTTATTGATGAAAGCTCTTTGTAGAGTTGCAGATCTAAACTCATGAATAAAAAGTAATTCTTCATAAGCAATTTTTTCAGTTTTTCCTTCATAATTAAAAACATGATCTATAGGGTATTCGGAGTCATAATTAGCTAATCCTTTAATAAAAGTATTAATATCATGTTTTAAATAATATTTTTCGATACATTGATTAGATTTTATCTCCTTGAAAATAGATACATTTTTTAGAGTTTTAATAACTACTTCACGCTGTCCAGCTCGGCCTCTATATGTATCTTTAACCCCAAAAACAGTTCCAATCAGATCATCTATTTCCACATAATCTTGATCAATATCATCAATTGATTTTGGTAAAAAATCTGAACAATTTTTTGACCTAATATAATGAAGATGTTCTCTATATTCTTTTGTGAGTTCTAACACAGTTTGAATTATTGTCTCAACCAAATTTGCAGACAAGGGCTCAATCCAATGTATTCTAAATCCAGCACCTTTTGCACCATGATATTGAATTCCCAAAGTGTATTGCTTGATACCATCCAAAGTTAGATGCTCTTTTGTTATTGGATCAAGTATAGGTTGCTTAATCAATGCATCTGTTTTTAAAAGGATTGCTTCCGTTGAACGTAAACCAGTAACGATGAGTAGTAATAAAAGATTCAAAACAATCTTTTCACCATTCGTCTCACACAAACTGATGAGCGAAACAATATTTATAAATGTACGAATTGAAATCAGCTTCTCTTTATCAAGATCATCTTCATCGAGCTCTAGTTGATCTATTAAAGCTTTTGTTTTCTTAGCATTTGGGGTTCTATTATAGGGACTTATATAAAGATATTTTTGAGAAAATTCTAATGGTTGTTCAGTAAAACCGTAGTGATTTAACATCTCCTGTAATCTAAGGTATGTACCAGCATGGTCAGGAAGATTCGTTTTACTTGCGTTTTCTATCAAAATCTCAAATGACTTATTTAAGATTAGTGTAGACAATTGACATGGATGCACATTCTCAATGTTTTCAACATATAGGGCGCTGAACCAACGTTTTAGTATTAAAAATTCTGAATAAAGTTTCTGCGGAGACGCTTTAGAGTTAGATTTACGGTATGAACCGTACCGGGTTTGTCGGAGAGTCAATATTCTGAGAGACTATGCCGATGACAAAATTAAAATATACCCCTGAAATCAGAGAAAGAGCGGTTCAATTACTAATTGAATCTGAAAAAGATTATCCTTCTACTTGGGCAGCAATCACAGCAATTGCACCTAAGATTGGCTGTACTCCTGAAACACTACGTTCCTGGCATCAGAAGTATTTGAATCAACAGAATCCAATCAAAGTACAGCAGCTTTCAGACCAAGAACGTATCAAACAACTCGAACGCGAAAATAAAGAACTGCAACGCGCCAATGAGATTCTACGCAAAGCAGCCGCTTTTTTCGCCCAGGCGGAGCTCGACCGCCCACACAAATAATGGTGGATTTTATCCATAATAATAAAGAGCTGTACGGAGTCGAGGCGATTTGTAGAATTTTACCGATCGCACCTTCGACCTATTATCGGGCTTTAGATCTCGTTGATAACCCAGAACATCGAGCGAAACGTGCTCTGCATGATTTACATCATGCAGAGCAAATCAAACGTATTTGGAAAGAAAGTTCAGGTCGATATGGTGTACGTAAAGTTTGGCAAAAATTGAAACGTGAGGGTTATGTTATTGCACGTTGTACAGTTGCTCGATTGATGCAAAAGCTAGGTATACAAGGTGTTTGGCGTGGTAAGAATAAACAAACTACTCGTAACCGAGATGACCAAAAACGGGCAGATGATTTAGTGAAACGTAATTTTAATGCTGATCATCCAAACCAACTATGGGTGGGTGACTTTACCTATATTCAAACTCATTCAGGCTGGGTCTATACCGCCTTTATTATTGATGTGTTCTCACGAGCAATTGTTGGCTGGAAAGTATCTACACGAATGAATACAGATATGGTGCTCGATGCATTAGAGCAAGCATTGCATGATCGAGGCATGCCAAAGAATGTGATTCATCATTCCGACAGAGGTGTTCAATATCTTTCCATTCGTTATACCAATCGTTTAGAAGCAGCAAATTTACGAGCATCAGTCGGTACGACCGGTGATTCATACGATAATGCTTTGGCTGAAACGGTGAATGGCTTATACAAAACAGAGGTGATTGAATATTTAAAAGCAGATTGGCAAGGTTTAGCGGATGTACAACTTGCGACACTAAACTGGGTGGATTGGTTCAATAAAGAACGTGTACATAGTGCACTGGGTTATGTATCGCCTTTTGAGTTTGAAGCAATGTACTATGATAAGATTAACCCGTTAGGTCAGGTGGCCTAACTTAAATAAAAAAGTCTCTGACAAACCCGGTACGGTTCAAATTCCAAATTACTTTCAACAGGTATCATTCCAACATTTTTCTTACTAGGAAATAACGAGGTACGTTTGCCAACGCTACCTTGATGAAATTTCCTGATGCCGTGCAAGACACCTGCAATATCAGAGCCACGCTTAAAAGCAAGTTCGATCTGTTCATGAAGATTTGAGTTTGGATCATCTTTATATTTTTTCATGTTGAGTACCTTCCTTAACTCGTTTGAAAAAAACAGCAGGGCTGCTTTTCAGAAACGAGCCTATTTATTCACTTTGTAAAAAACAAAATGTAGGGCTTGACGAATTGCCCAATACAGAAGATACTTTGAGTAAGGGATTTCAATATTTCTGTATTGGAATCAAACGACTTATGTCTGCAAACATAAGTCGTTTTCTTTTATATAAACCTATAAGAATAAATTTTTATTGCTTTATACCTAGCTTCACTGCGATCAGATGGCTTTTTCCTCTTTGTGGAATGCGTGTGTGATTCAATATTTGGTAGACCAATTGAGCAGGGAAATTATTCTCCCTTGACCATTCCGCAATTGATATACCAGAACTATTAAATTCTTCTTTTACTTGCTGGATACTTTTAATCATCTTGAAAGCTCCTAATTTTTTTATAAAAATATAGTAATTTTATAAAAACTACAATTTTCTATATTTCTTGTTTAAGATTAAAATTCGCTATAATAAATCAAAAAATATAGTCTGAATTGCACATAAGACTTTGTTTTTATTAACTAAATATGCAGGTTTAAAAGTCAAAGCCTTTAATATCTAGTCTAAAAATGTATTCAAGAGTTTAAGAGCTAAGTTTAATTTTTTTTAGATACTTATTATCAATTTATAGCTAGGGTTTTAAGTAAGATTAATTTACTAAGAATTTTATATACTTAATGTAGGTATAGTGGTTTAAATACATTTTTAATTAAAACCTAACGATACTTTTAAAGCTTCATGAACATATTTTAAGAAAGCATAGCAAAACGGATAAATGTATTTTAAGGCATTGAAATATTTTATTACATTTTCGCAATATTATTTTTATAAATATGAAATATTCAGGAGCTTTTTTAAGAAAACAGTAGCAAAGTAGTATTTCATCAAAGTAATTGAAACTCTTTATTCTACTAAACGAGCTACGTAAACTTCACAATAGTATAGACGCTGACGATAGATCATTTAAGCTTGATAAGGGAATACAATATATTGGAAAGATCAAAAGGGTCATTCATTAGAGCTAAAGAATTGTTAAGAGCTCAATTCAGGACAGCCTGAAAAATAGGAAAAAGTTGAGCCGAAAAGTATCAAGAGTCAGGTCAATGAAGTACATGCATGTGTAACCATATTAAATAAGTTCATCAAATTAGGTAAACCCGTAATAACCAAGTTGTAATTTAAATTTGAATGCTATGCACAACATAGATATATGAATGACGTAACATGTGTCGCAAATGACAACTTATGTGTCGCGTGACGAGAAAGAAGGATATGAAGTTATTGTTAGGTGTATCGGATTTAACATAAAATTACGTTATGCGACATCGAGCGCAAAAAAGAGAAGGGCGAATTAATCGCCCTTTTTTTGTTTAGTTAATATTCAATGTCTATGTAAATCACACTAATCAGCTTTTTTTATTTCC
>NZ_MVON01000037.1:0-27407 GCF_002018925.1 Acinetobacter sp. MF4642 | reverse complement strand
GCTCGCTAGAGCGAAATGAATTACTTCGAACAATTAAACGTTTAGGCAGGACACTATGGAAAAAATGGTCAGGCTATCATCGGCGAAGTTTGGTTGAAACTAAGATGCATTGCATCAAATTATTAGGAGATAAACTCAGTGCAAGGAGTTTTGATAGCCAAGTGAATGAGATCCATGCACGTGTAGCAGTCCTTAACAGATTTACGGAATTAGGTCGACCACTTACCCAAGTTACGCCTTAAATTTGGCTCAATTAGGGGCGCTTTGCATTTCAAATCTTTGTGCAACAAAGCCAAACAACTATAACTATAGTAATAATTACTCCTTGTATTTCAAATAGTATAGATAAAAATGAAGATGTACCAATTTTAAATAAATCATTTGAAATTAGTATTTTACTATTACTTATATTTGCATATAATGGATAATTATTCTTATTGTATTCATTCCATAGCACTTCATTTTTTTCTTTAAGTTTTTCACAGTTGTCTAAAAGATTGATTCTATATACTCCAAAAAGTTTTTCGTTTTCTCCAATATATTTCCTTTTATCAAAAGAGTATTCATACTTGATGTATCGATAAGCAGCTCTATCGATGCCCCTCCTCCAAGGTTCACTTGAACAATAAGTATATGTTTCTATAATCTTAAAATTATTAACTTTAACCCAATTACTATGAGTCATTAAAAAAAATTTATTTTTTAATAGTGGCGATGATGTTATAAAAATAATAAGTATCAATGTCGATAAAATAAACATTAGATAAAATTTATAATTTCTCATCTTTTTCCTATCATCATTTTTTTGAATTTTGAGTAGTACATAATTTAGGGGATTATCAATACTTTTAAAATTAACATAATACACCTTATACTAAATTCTTTAATTTTTTATAAGCATCAACATCTTAGTCAAATCGATTCTAGGGTTCAGCGTACTTGAACAGGTTTTTCATGATTCTTCACGTCCTATAGCCATTTTCTTAGCTACGTTTCACATTTTTCATTAGTGAGAGTAGAAAATTATTTTGACTCACACTCTGCTAACAACGCCAAATAATCATCAAAACAATGTGGATGCTGTAATTCAAAATTCATCTGCTGCATCCGCGTAGCATAAATTTGCTTGCCTGATGGCACATCACTTTCCAAAACCAAAACTGGCAGTCCTAACTGTTGTTGAAACCATTGCATGATTTCATGTAAAGGCAACGGCTGGCTATTGCTACAAATGTAAGATTTTTCTGTATGTTCCACGTGAAGCAAGTGCGCTAGAAAAGCAGCCAAATCATCAACATGAATTCGGTTTGACCAATGCAGTTTTGGATAAGATTTTGTGGTTCCCGCAAGTTTAATCATACGAGTAACTGAGGTTCCATAAATGCCTGTTGGGCGTACAATCACACATTCAGAGGGATAAGCCTGTTGCCACAAAGTTTCCATGTTCAATAGCACCTGCCCTTGCGCATCGCTCGGTTGGGGACTAGTGTCATCATCAACTCGCTCGCCTGCACTTTCACCATAAACACGTGTGGAAGAAACCACGATCACTTTTTTTAAAGGATGACTTTCTAAGGCATGTAGCATGGGTGCAATCGAGTCTACAAAAATTCGCTGATACGACTCCACCGTACTGCTCTCAGGCGAGAGTAAGATATATACGGCATCAATCGGTGCGACTTGGGACAAATCCAACTGTTGAATATCTTGAATCAAATGCTCAGCCCAATCATCTGATTTCAGACTTCGACTAATTGTGGTAATTTGGTGGCCTTGCTGAAATAACTGTTTAGCAACACGCTGAGATGTTTTACCATAACCTATAAATAAAATATGCATTTAGCACCAAATCACAGACAAAGTTGAGGGGACATGGCTGCAGTCCATCAGTTGCAGGGGGTCGGAGCTGCCTCTGCTGCACTACTTGAAAAGTTGAATCTCTTCACTACAGATGATCTGCTGTTTCATCTGCCACGAGACTATGAAGATCGTAGCACGATCATCCCCATGAACCAATTAACGGTTGGGCGTAGCTACCTACTCGAAGGAACGATTCAAGGCGTGGACTTCCCGCCGGGTAAACGTAAATCGATGGCGATTGGACTGCAAGACGACTTTGGCAAAGTGACTTTGCGTTTTTACCATATTTATAAAGGCTTAACGGATCGCGCAAAGGTTGGCAACCGTCTGCGTATTTTTGGTGAAGTCCGTGTGGGTGCGCGTGGCTTAGAAATGTATCATCCCGAAATTCAACTCATTACAGAGCATACGCCACTACCACAAACCCAACTGACTGCGATTTACCCCAGCACAGAGGGTCTCACTCAGCCTAAGTTTCGTGAATACATCAAACAGGCTCTCACTAAACACAGTGATGATTTACCTGAACTGCTGCCCGCAAAATTTACCAATGGCTATGCACTTAAACAAGCGTTGGACTACATCCACCACCCTCCAGTCGATGCCAATATGCTGCAATTGAGCCAAGGCTCACATCCTGCCCAGCAACGACTGATTTTTGAAGAATTGGTTGCGCATCAGGTCAGTCTATTAAGCCGTCGTGCCTATATCCAACAGATTGAAGCACCACGTATTTCTGCCAGTCGTCAGTTTGCCAAACAACTGCTCAGCAGTCTGCCTTTTGAAATGACCAATGCACAAAAGCGTGTCTCCAAAGAAATTGTACAAGACTTAAAACTCAATAAACCGATGTTACGTTTGGTTCAAGGCGATGTCGGTGCAGGCAAAACCTTGGTCGCAGGCGTCGCAGCCTGCCATGTCTTAGAAGAAGGTTGGCAAGTGGCGTTAATGGCACCGACTGAAATTTTGGCGGAACAACATTATCTCAATTTTAAAAAATGGTTTGAGCCTTTGGGACTCAGTGTATCTTGGCTTTCAGGTAAACAAAAAGGCAGAGCCCGTGCCACAGCCGAACAAGCCATTGTCGATGGCACGGCGCATCTGGTGGTGGGTACGCATGCCTTGTTTCAAGACAATGTTCACTTTGCCAAACTCGGGCTGGTGATTATTGATGAGCAGCACCGCTTCGGGGTCGATCAGCGCTTAGCCCTGCGTAATAAAGGTGCGCAGAATATGACCCCACATCAATTGGTCATGACCGCAACGCCGATTCCACGAACTTTAGCCATGTCTGCCTATGGAGACTTAGACACGTCCGTGATCGATGAACTTCCACCCGGACGAACGCCAATTCAAACCGTGACCATTCCACTCGACCGCCGTGAAGAAGTACTACAGCGCATTGCCAGTAACTGTCTAGAAGGCAAACAAGCCTACTGGGTCTGCACTTTGGTTGAAGAGTCTGAAACCTTAGATGCTCAAGCCGCTGAAGCAACCTATTTAGAAATTAAAGAACGTTTCCCCGAACTCAACATTGGCCTCGTACATGGCAAAATGAAGGCTGATGAAAAACAAACAGTGATGCAACAGTTTAAAACCAATGAATTACAACTCTTAATTGCGACCACAGTGATTGAAGTGGGAGTCGATGTACCAAATGCCTCGATCATGGTGATTGAAAATGCGGAACGTTTAGGACTCTCTCAATTACACCAATTACGTGGCCGTGTTGGTCGAGGTGCCAAGGCTAGCTTTTGCGCTCTGTTATATAAAAGCCCGCTGTCTCAAAATGGACAAGAACGCTTACGCGTCATGCGGGAAACCAATGATGGCTTTTTAATTGCCGAAAAAGATTTGGAAATTCGTGGCCCTGGTGAATTGCTCGGTACCAAACAAACGGGTGATATGGGCTTTCGTGTGGCGAAACTAGAACGCGATGATCATTTGCTCAATCAAGCCCATTTTGTCGCAGCTCAGATTTTAAAAGACTATCCACAAAATGCTGAAGCCTTACTGAAACGCTGGCTGCCTGAAGCACCACGCTATGCCTATGTTTAGTCATCTGCTACATACTGCCAAACAGTTGCTACACAGAGCACAGCCCTGTCAGTTGTGTGGCATTGTACGCGCAGATCTACATTCGGTCTGTTTGGATTGCTGGCAACAACTCCCACTGCATCCACAGACCATTGAAAAACAAGAGCTGAGTATTCATGTGGCGGGACATTATCAATATCCTTTAGATCATCTTATTCAGCAGTTCAAATATGAACAACAACTGCATTGGCAGCCTCTACTGTCTGGCATTCTTCAGCAAATTCGCTTCCCTAAAGTGCAAGCAATTGTTCCAATGCCGATTTCGAGCCAGCGTTTAGCCGAACGTGGCTATAACCAATCAATGATCCTCGCCAAAGACTTAGCCAAGCAGCTAAATGTTCCCATTTGGCAACCTGTGATTCGGCTACATCAACATTCGCAAAAAGGACTCAGTCGACTAGAACGCTTAGATCACATTCAGCAGCAATTTAAAATTGATCCACAGCAACGCCAATATGCAAAATGTTACCGACGTGTTTTGATTTTGGATGATGTCGTGACCACAGGCAGCTCGATTCAGGCCCTGACTTTACAACTTGAACAATTAGGTTGTCATAAAGTCAGCGCCGCATGTATTGCCTATGCACTTGAATAATTAGACTACGTCAATCAGCAAATGTTCGCGCACCCATGGCATGACCACCTCAGTGGTCAGCGGTGCAAGTGCAGTCTGCTGGTCATTCAAAGTAACCCATTTCATTTCTGCAATTTCAGCCGCAATTTGCGGCGCTTGCTGAAGCTGAACGTGGTAAACATAGCTCACCAATTTAAAATCAGGCTCATTGGCAGTGGCTGTTTCAAAGCGACCGACAAACTGTTCAATCGTCGCATCACTTCCAATTTCCTCCCAAATCTCACGCAGCATGGTTTGCTCAGGTGCTTCATTGGGCTCAAGCTTACCGCCCACTTGCATAAAACATGCGGTGTTCTGCTTACGCACCAACAAAAGCTGCTGCTGTTCATTCACAATAATAGCCGCAGCGACCGTAATCGCCTTCATGCTTTGACATCCAACAACTCAGGATCAACCATGCCCCACTTCGGTTCAGGTGCTTGGAATTGATCCATCTGCTTTAAAATGGCTTTCACCGAATCCGACACAATCAGACTGTCGGTAAAACGTGCATGGGTAAAACCTTTGTCGGTGGTCATCTTTAGAAATTTAAGTAAATCATCATAAAAGCCATTTACATTTAAAAAGGCATTCGGCTTGAGATGAATACCGAGCTGCGCCCACGTCCATTGTTCAAAGATTTCTTCTAAAGTCCCTGCGCCGCCAGGCATTGCAATAAATCCATCCGACAAAGCTGACATTTTCAGTTTCCGTTCTTGCATATCTTTGACGACATGTAACTCGGTCAGGCCTTGATGCGCCAACTCACGATCCACCAACACGTGTGGAATCACGCCAATCACTTGACCACCTGCCTCTAAAGCACTGTCTGCCACAATACCCATTAAGCCCGAACGACCACCACCATACACCAAGGTTTTGCCTTGTTCTGCAATGGTGTGTCCAACCTGACGTGCTGTTTCGGAAAAGATTGGATCTGAACCTAATGCGGAACCACAAAAGATCGCAATTGAATTTGTCATTTTTTACTCTGATATTTAATTGTCATGCAACTTCACTAAAATGAATGGATATTTTTTAGCAATTTAACCATTCGATCAGTGTTTTTATTGCAATCCTTGTCTAAAATACACCCATCCACTTCAACCATTACTGCGCAAAGGAGAAAGACGGCATGCTTGAAGCCTTTTACGCCACAGAGCGCGGTAGCTTAGAAGACATCACCATTAATGGCGATTTCGATCTTCAGCCCGATTTGGTCTGGCTTGACCTTATTGCTCCCTCCCAAGAAGAACAACAGTGGATTTTAGATGCATATGAACAAAATTTACCTACGCTAAAATCACTCGAAGACATTTCATCTTCAGCTCGATTCTACCGTGATGACGACGGTATTTTGCATATCAGTACGTATTTTTTAACGAAAAATAAAAACTATCAAGTCGATGGTGAGCCTGAAGAAAGCAGCGGTGCCCTTGCCACGGTACAAACTGTCGCTTTCATTTTGCATAAAGAGCGTCTCTTTACCCTTCGCGGGGAAAAACTGGTGGCGTTCCGTGCCTTTCGTGCGCGTGCGCGCCGCAATGACTACGAAATTGACTATAAAGATCCAACGTGGATCTTACTCGGTTTACTCGAGGCGAAGCTGGACGAGCTTGCGGATATCTTAGAAGATATCCACAAGGACTTGGAAAAGTATTCCACAGAAGTACTGAATAACCGTCACCGCGAGATGATTCTCGACTTAGATGACATGATTACCCGTCTGGCACACTTGGAAGATATGCTTGGAAAAGCACAGCTGTGTTTGATTGACTTACGCCGTGTACTGACCTTTTTATCACGCCCGCGTGCTTTAGGTAGTCATATTTATGATGCGGATATTCGAGAGCTCAGTGAAGACGTTCGCTCACTGGTTGAGCATGATGCCTTCTTGTTCCAAAAAGTGCGATTCTTACTGGACACCACCTCAGGCTTCATTAACACCGAGCAGAATGACACGATTCGTCGCTTCTCTATCTTACCCAGTATGCTCGCTCCACCAATGCTGATTGCCAGTATTTACGGCATGAACACCGATGTGTTGCCTTTTGCCAAAGGCGGCACCAGTTTTATTGTGGTAAGCCTAATCTTAATGGCCTTCCTGATTGGCCCGCTCATTTACTTCCGCTGGAAGAAATGGATTTGAGTACACTTTAAAACACGGCTTTTCCTCATAGATTTAAGAAACGCAACATATAAAAAAAGCACCTTAGGGTGCTTTTTTTTACTTAAGGGATTAACTTTAAGTCATCCTGTAAATGACAGGCTTGAATTACCTTCATCATTTTTTCAGGTACAGCTTTAAAATGTAAACTATGTGCATCGGGTGTTTGACGCAACCAACGCACCAATACTGCCAGTGCTAGTGTACTACCATGCTCAAGCTGGGCCAGATTCACCACCACAGGATAAGACTGTGACTGAATCACCTTTAGACCTTGTTGATAGTAGCTTTCAGCATTGTCATATGTAATCTGACCTGAAAGCTGCATTTCCTGATTGCTAAAGTTAATCACCTTTCACCTACTTATTTTTTCTTTTCAACCGCAGCTTCTGCATCAGGTTGGAAGTTTGCAATCGCTTTATCTAGGTCGCCGCCATTACGTTTAACTGTTGCCGCGAACTGATTACGGAACTGTAAACCAAGGTCAATACCCGACACATTGATATTACGGATTTTCCATTGGTTGCCTTTATCCGCCAACTGGAAAGACACTGGGATTTTTTCGCCTTTGTTATTAAAGTCGATCGTCACCACAGGGTTTTTGCTATTGGTTTCTTTATACGGACGGATGGTATATGTCTGATTGCTGAACTTCGCAAATGCAGTACCGTAGTTTTCAATCAGTGTTTCACGGAAATTATTTTCAAACTTCGCGCGTTGTGCAGCTGTACTGTACTGATTGGTTGCATAAGTCCCCATCACAATACGAGAAAACGCTTGTGAATCCACATACGGGTCTAAGTTTTGACGAACAATCGTTTTCACAGCAGCTGGGTTGTTTTGTAGCTTGGCATGATCCGCTTTTAAACGCGCAATCAAGCCATCTGCCACTTTTTTAACAAAAGCAGGCGGTGCTTCACTTGGTGCTGCAAAAGCAGTACCTGCAAACATTGTAGTTAAAATGCTAGCTGTCAGTGTTTGTTTCAATAAAGTATTCACTACAATTGGTCCTCTTCAAATCATTCAACAAATGACACGTTGGCATCTGCTGTTTCAGCGGTTTCAGGTTGCTCAGTTGTTGCTGAAGCATCTTTCGATTTACCTGCACCGCCCGTAATAAATTTAGTAATTAAGTCTTCTAGGTCCATTGTGCCTTGGGTATTGCCAATGCTTTCACCACGTTTCACGTAGTTCAAACCACCCCCTGGAACAATTTTCAAGTACTTCTCCCCTAGCAGACCATTGGTTGCCACCATAATATAAGCATCTTCATCAATGCTGGTGATGGACTTCATGTTCGCAATAAGTTGCTTTTCCATTTCTTTTTGTTGCGCAGCATCCGCAGCGGTATAGTCGCTACTGTAACGAAGCTCTTCAAGTGCATTCTTTTCAACTTCTTTGAGTTGTGCTGCATTAAAGGTCGTTAATTTACCATCCAAAGAAAAAGAAACGGTCGCTAAACGTGTCACAGGGTCTAAGCTTATTTGATCGACTTGACCAATTTTTACCCCACTCATCGTCACTTTAGCACGTGGTTTTAAACCATTTACGTTATCGAAGGTTGCACTCATTTCATAGCGATCACTGAGATTCGATCCCACCAAGCCACTCACACGCATCGCGATAAAAAACAACGCGATACCGAATAAAATGACAAATATGCCGACTGCCAGCTCACTTGCACGTGATTTCATTAAACACCTCCAAACATGACCGCAGTCAACACAAAATCAAAACCTAAAACACAGAGCGATGAATACACCACAGTGCGTGTGGTTGATGTCGCAATACCTTCAGATGTCGGTTCACAGGCATAGCCTTGATACACCGCAATCCATGTACAAATTAAAGCAAAAACAAAACTTTTAATGATGGTGCCATTCAGGACATCTTTATAGAACTCTACGCTACTTTGAATGCCACTCCAGTAAGAACCTTCATCTGCACCCAAGAAGTCTACCCCTACCATTTTACCACCCATAATCCCCACCGCAGCGAAAATGACAGACAACATCGGTAAACTGAAAATACCGGCCCAAAGTCGCGGTGAGATTACTCGTTTAAGTGGATCAACCCCGATCATTTCCATACTGGACAGCTGCTCTGTGGCTTTCATTAAGCCAATCTCAGCCGTTAATGCAGAACCTGCACGACCTGCAAACAGCAATGCTGCAACTACAGGTGCTAACTCACGAAGTAAGGTTAACGCAACTGCTGTACCCAGCATCGCTTCACTACCAAAGGTCACCAAGATGCTATACATCTGTAAGCCCAGTACCGCGCCAATAAATAGCCCTGACACCACAATAATAAGCAGTGATAACACCCCAACACGGTACATTTGGTAAACAAATAACCGAACACCTAAAGCAGTGGGCATCGAAAATAAAATTTGTAATAACATCAGGCTGGCAACACCAATGCCGCGAACCCGTTCAATCACGCGTCGACCTAAGAGTGCTATCGCATTCATGCTTGCACCTCAGTATTTAGATATGCCTTATGGCTAAATTGATAATCGACAGGCCCTTCAACTGCACCTGTTAAAAACTGTTTAACAAACGGAGAAGCATTCGCCTGCAATTGTTCAGGCGTGCCTTCACCTTGCACTTTACCTTCAGCAACAACATAGATATAGTCTGCGATCGATAAGGTTTCAGCCACGTCATGTGAAACAATAATTGTTGTTAAATCAAGAGCTTCTCGCAATGATCGAATCAGACGTGTCAGTACACCTTTCACAATTGGATCTTGTCCTGCAAATGGCTCATCGTACATGATCAGCTCAGGATCTAGCGCAATTGCACGTGCCAAAGCCACACGACGGTTCATCCCGCCTGAGAGCTCAGAAGGCATCATCTGTTCTGCGCCACGTAAACCGACAGATTCTAGTTTTAAAGATATAATTTCTGACAGTAAATGCTCTGGTAACTTGGTATGTGCTCTTATCGGAAAGGCCACATTTTCATATACCGACATATCGGTAAACAATGCGCCACTTTGAAAAAGCATGCCCATACGCGCACGCGCAGCGAATAACTCTTTGCGTGACATTTTCGCAATATTTTGCCCATCAAAAAGCACTTCACCTTGGTCAGGGGTCAATTGACCGCCAATTAAACGCAGTAAAGTGGTTTTACCTGTACCCGATGGTCCCATAATGCCCGTAATTTGACCCTGTCGAATTTTTAAATTGACCTGATCATAAATGACACGTTCCCCTCGCTTAAAGCTCAGATCTTTGACCTCAATGAGGGCTTGAGCAGTCAGAGGCGCTTGATTATTCATAGCTGTGCGTTTTCCTGCATTTTTTCAGCATGCATACTATAAAGGATTAAAAAACGATATGTTAGCGTATTCCGTGTCTAATTTTGTGCACGAATTGATTTCAGTTGGTTGTATTTATATTTATTTGTACTGCGAAAACAAACTAAATAAGATGAATTACTTCATCCATAACGACTATAGACAAAGAAAAGAATGTTGCAAATAAGCAAAAAGAGTCCGAGATAATGTGCCATATTGACCTCTTTCACGTCAGAGAGTGTGGCGATTGATTCAACCCCATTATTGTGCATCATTATTATCAATACAATTAAAATATGACTCAGTATACATTTTAATTTATTTTTTTACAGCCTCAGACAAAAAAACCAGTGTTTCCACTGGTTTTTTTATTCATTCAGACTTAGTCGTTAAACTTACGACGTGGGCGGTCAAAACCACCTTCAGTACGTGGACGATCTGAATTAAATTCACGCTTCGGACGGTCTTCGCCACCAAAAGTACGCTTAGGACGGTCTTCACCACCGAAAGTACGTTTTGGACGGTCATCACCAAAAGAACGTTGTGGACGGTCGCCAAAACCACCTTCACGACGTGGCGCTGGACGATCACCAAAATCACGTTTTGGACGGTCACCAAAAGAACCTTCACGACGTGGTTTGTAGTCTACACGGTTACCGCGGTTGTCATCATTCGAGTCAAAACGTGGCTTATCGTTGAAACCGCCTTCGCGACGTGGACGATCAGAGTTGAATTCACGCTTTGGACGGTCATCAAAAGAACGTTGCGGACGATCACCGAAACCACCTTCACGGCGTGGCGCTGGACGATCACCAAAATCACGTTTTGGACGGTCATCAAAAGAACGTTGTGGACGATCACCGAAACCGCCTTCACGACGTGGACGATCATTATTAAACTCACGACGTGGACGATCTTCACCACCAAATGCTGGACGATCACCACGAGGTTTGTCATCGTAGCTACGACGTGGACGGTCATCACCACCTTCACGACGTTTAAAGTTAGACTCACCTTCGAAACGAGCACGACCGCCGCCATCACGACCACCGAAACCACCACGACCACGACCGCCGCCATCACGACCACGACCACCGCCATCACGACCACGACCGCCGCCATCACGACTACCGCGTGCAGGAGGTGGAGATGGCTCAAGACCTTCAATTTCAGATACATTCAAACGTGCATCTAAGAAATCTTCTAAAGCACGGATTTTACCGCGTTCACGGTAAGTTGCTAAAGTGATTGCTTTACCAGTACGACCCGCACGACCTGTACGACCAATACGGTGTACATAGTCTTCGTTCTTCATTGGAAGACCGAAGTTGATTACGTGTGAAATAGTTGGTACGTCAAGACCACGTGCAGCAACGTCAGTTGCAACTAAGATTTTTGCACGACCTTCACGGATGCTACGTAAACGACGGTTACGAACAGTTTGTGGCATAGCACCATGAAGTGCTACAACTGATAAACCTGCTTCAGCCAATTCTTCAGCCAACATATCGGTGTCTTCTTGAGTAGAAGCGAATACAACAGCTTGATCTACGTCTTCAGCACTTAACCAATGCGTTAGTAATTTTTTCTTGTGCTCAAAGCCATCAGTCCAGTGTAAAGTCTGAGTGATGTCAGTATTCGTAGAGTGACCAGTTTCGATTGCAATACGTTGTGGATCATTCATCATGCGTTCAGCAAGTGTAATGATACGACCAGCAAATGTTGCAGAGAACATTAAAGTCTGTTTACGGTTTGCAGCAAGATCGCTGATTGCTTCTAAGTCTTCAGAGAAACCTAGATCAAGCATACGGTCTGCTTCGTCAACAATAAGCGCATCAACTTGGTCTAATTTAATTTGACGACGGTTTA
Source organism: Acinetobacter sp. MF4642 (assembly GCF_002018925.1). Classification (NCBI taxonomy): domain Bacteria; kingdom Pseudomonadati; phylum Pseudomonadota; class Gammaproteobacteria; order Moraxellales; family Moraxellaceae; genus Acinetobacter; species Acinetobacter sp. MF4642. The sequence continues at coordinate 15,495 of NZ_MVON01000037.1, read as the reverse complement.
CAAGGTCAAGTAAACGACCTGGAGTCGCAACAACAACTTGTGCACCTTTTAACTGTTGGATTTGCTTACCAAACGGCATACCACCCATGATCGCTGCAATACGTGCACCTTTCATATGACGGACAAAACCAATCGCGTCTTGGCTTACTTGCTGCGCCAACTCACGAGTTGGGCAAAGAACCAAGATATTCGGTTGTGTAATTGCTTTCATACGTTCTTTGAACGGAACGAAAGTCTCTTGTGCTGCAAGTGCGTTTAACGTTGGAAGTAAGAACGCTGCAGTTTTACCTGAACCTGTTTGGCTAGATACTAAAAGGTCTTTACCTTCCAAAGCTGCAGGAATCGATTGTTCCTGTACAGGCGTAGGAGAAGTAAAACCTAAGCTTTGTAAAGCTTGTTGTAACGATTCATGTAAAGGAAAATCAGCAAAAGTTTTGCTCATAGAGTATTTCACCCGAAAAATGGGTGCTCCATTAAATATATGGTCTGATGGACATCGGCAAAAAGCGGCACAGCAATAATCGCTGAAAATATAGAATCAGCGGCGATCCGAGAACGACGATGCGTATAACGCACATTTGATTACAGCCGCAACCTGAAGGAATCGCTTAAGCGATTGGGTGGGGCGCGAAATAATGTCCTCTCTTTGGACCGGACGCGCATACACAATGATAGAAGAGAATGTTCAGGTAATGAACGAAATTTAGTGCGTGGGCGGAGTATAACAGGATATTTTTAAAAGTCACCTCTTTTCGTGAAATTGATACAATATTTTCCTCAAAGATTGAATAAATGCAGGTTTTCACTTTAATTTTTTTGACCATCTAGAAAAATATTGAATAGCATTCTACGTTCTATCCCTCAACTATCAGCCATAAAACGCAATTAATTGTACTAGCTCTCTAATGTTGCCGTGATTTGACTGGTATCTGTGACCTGTAATGAACATTACACACAGCAAGCTTAAATAGGTGTCTATACGCTGGCTAATTTTAACCCACTTTATTTCTGAGATAGAGCTATCTTCATTAAGAGGTGATCAGAATCTGGCACAGCCTATGTTTTACAATCTATAGAGGTCAAAGCCATAAAGTAAATCACCACAAAGGTCTTTACTTTTTTCATCCTTATCAAAGAAAAAGCCCTCTTATGAGGGCTTTTTCAATGTCTTAAAACACGATCTGCATGTTATTACTTAGCAGCTTCACCCCAAGCAGGTACAACTGCTTTCATCAGAGGTTTCAACATTTTCATAGAACATGCCAGTACTTGGCCATTTTCCATAGATTCGCTACCACCACGTGCATCAACCACTGTGCCGCCCGCTTCTTTCACGATCAACTCACCAGCTGCAATATCCCAAGGCTTTAAGCCGAGTTCGAAGTATGCGTCAAAACGACCTGCTGCCACATACGCCAAATCTAATGCTGCTGAACCTGTACGACGGTATTGCGCGCCAGCTTCAGTCACATTTAACAATGAATCAAAATGATTTTTTGCATAAGAAATCACTTCACCATTACGTTTTGCACGGTAAGCATGACCCACAGACATGAATGTATTTTCAAGACTGTCTTTCACGTTTACGCGAATACGGCGTTGGTTCATCATGGCACCACGACCACGACTTGCAGAGAACAACTCATCTTTCACAGGGTCGTAAATCACGCCGTGTTGAGTAATGCCTTTATGTTGAACTGCAATAGAGATACAGAAGTGAGGAACACCGTTAATGAAGTTTAGAGTGCCATCAAGTGGGTCAATGATCCAACACCAATCTGCGTCGTGACCTTTACCTTCTTGAAAACCAAATTCTTCACCAAGGAAGCTGTGATTTTTATAGCTTTTACGTAGGGTATCGATAGCCAATTGTTCCAAATAACGGTCTACACGCGTTACTGGACCATCAATTCCTTTTTCTTCGACTTGTAGATCGAGCTTATGACGATTTTGATGCGCTTTTAAAAGCTCTTGACCGACTAATTGAGCCGCACGCGCAGCCATCACCACCATAGGTTCCATTGAACACCCACTACAATTTGAAGATATTGATAAAGAATAATGCATAAAAGCCCGCGCATCTTATCAAAGATCGGAGCTTTTAGGGAAAAAATGTTTCTAAAATTTAAAAACGGTGCTTAAACCATGTGTACAAGTTTTAACCAGGCTTGGCGCACCGAGCTTTCAATGCCTTCTGCATCTAGTCCCGCCTGATGCAACATTTGCGCATGCGTGGCTTGATGCATGAATGTATCCGCTAATCCGAGATTTAACATCGGTTTCACGATTTGAGCTTGTGCCAAATATTCATTGACTGCACTGCCCGCACCCGCCATTACCGCATGTTCTTCAACCGTAACAAATAAAGCCGTTGATGGTGCTAAAGTCGCTATCATCTTTTCATCAAGCGGTTTAACAAAGCGCATATTCACCACACGAACCGCTAAATCTTGTTCAGCCAATTTATGTGCTGCCTCTACTGCGGCCTGAACACGACTACCAAAGGCAAGAATGCTAATAACGTCGTCTTGGGCATCATTAAAGCTCGCTACAATTTCAGCCTGACCAATTTCCATCGGGGTCATCTGTTGTTGAATCTCAACACCCAAACCATTGCCACGCGGGTAACGCACTGCGGCAGGACCATTGTATAAATAAGCAGTATGCAACATTTGACGGCATTCATTTTCGTCTTTAGGCGCCATAATCACCAAATTCGGTACGGTGCGCATGAAAGCATAGTCATAGGCCCCAGCATGAGTCGGCCCATCTTCACCCACTAAGCCTGCACGGTCGATACCAAAGGTAACATCTAGATTTTGCAAGGCAACATCATGAATCAATTGATCATAGCCGCGTTGCAAGAAAGTCGAGTAAATGGCCACCACAGGTTTTAAGCCTTCACACGCCATGCCCGCCGCCAAAGTCACCGCATGCTGTTCTGCAATCGCAACATCAAAAAAGCGCTGTGGATACTGTTTGGCAAAACCCACCATACCTGAGCCTTCGCACATGGCAGGGGTAATCGCCAGTAAGCGCTCATCTTGTGCGGCTTCATCACATAACCATTGACCAAAGACATCTGAATATTTGGGCGCCGTTTGCGGAGCAGACTTGGCATTTATTTTTGTAATCGCGTGATATTTGATTTGGTCAGCTTCAGCAGGTGCAAAGCCTTTGCCTTTTTTGGTATAGACATGAATTAAACGTGGCCCTTTACGTTTTTTCAATGCGGTAAAGACTTGTGTCAGCTGTTCGACATCATGTCCATCGAAAGGCCCAAAGTAATCAAAACCAATCGCTTTAAAGACGTTGTCAGCCGCATCTGTCGCTGCGCTATGTAAGCGCGAGTTATAGGTCCATTCAGGGTGTGGCTGTACATAGGCTTCGCCATCCGCTGAAATATTAATGGACTGACCACTCTCCCAAATCGAAGCCAAATGTTTAGCAAATCCACCTGTACTACATGAAATCGACATATCGTTGTCATTCAGCACCACCATCAGGTCCGCATCATGCGCAACTGCATCGTTCATAGCTTCAAAGGCCATACCCGCTGTCATCGCCCCATCGCCAATGATCGCGACCACTTCACATGGATTGTTTTGATAACGACGTGCCAGCGCCATACCTAGGCCTGCTGAAATCGCAGTCGAAGAATGTCCGACTCCAAAGGTATCAAATACCGATTCATCACGCGCAGGAAAGGCAGCTAAACCATCTTTGGCACGAATAGTCGTGAGCTGTTCACGGCGACCCGTTAATGCTTTATGCGGATAGGCTTGATGACCGACATCCCAAATTAAGCGGTCATTCGGTGTGTTAAAGCAATAATGTAATGCCACGGTGAGTTCGACTACACCGAGGTTTGCACCAAAGTGTCCCCCACTTTGTCCTGCGGCATACAGAATAAATTGACGTAGCTCGTCTGCCACTTGTGCTAATTGACTTTGCTCAAGCGAGCGAAGTTGTTGAGGATGATCAATCGTATCCAACAACGGTGTTACAGGGCGATGAGCTGGTATTTCTGTATACAACATAATATGGCAAAGCCTTCTAAAGCCTGGCAAATCTAGCTAGGTCAAATGGGTAATTCGATCATATCGTCGAATGCTATCACCTTCAATCAGCCATATTTCTAGCGATGCAGTTTTGAGCAGTGCTCTCACTGGGTGTTCGTTTAGTGCAGGTGATTATCCTGAATAATCTTACTATTTATCAACTATTATCGTTCGCTTTATACAAAAAAGAAAATCTTCTGCATAAATTCATGGATGCAATTCTACCAATGTCGATGCATTACGCTATACTTTAGCCAATTTCTGAACTATTTACAGGTTTAGCTGTGCCTATTGAATTTGTTGCCACATCCCGTTTACCGACTGCTTTTGGTGAATTTAACATCACCGTATTTCAAGATCCTAAGACCGGTGAAGAACATGTTGCACTCTCAAAAGGTTTGGATCAGCCGATCATTGAACCCGTTTTAGTCCGTGTTCATTCCGAATGTCTCACGGGCGATGCCTTTGCTTCCTTGAAGTGTGACTGTGGCCCACAATTGCAAGCCACGCAAAAACTGATCAATGAAGCTGGGCAAGGCGTGATTCTGTATTTGCGCCAAGAAGGTCGTGGCATTGGACTCACCAATAAAATTCGTGCTTATGCGCTACAAGACCAAGGGCATGACACCGTTGATGCCAACTTAATGCTCAACCTCCCTGCCGATGCACGTCGTTATGACATGGTCAGCATTATGTTGGATCATCTCAATATTCAACAAGTCCGTTTGATTACCAACAATCCATTGAAGATTGCAGCATTGCAAGAGCAAGGGATCAATGTGGTGGATCGTGTGCCTTTGACGGTTGGTTTAAATCCTTTCAATGAAGAATATTTAAAGACCAAGCATGAACGCATGGCACACTTGTACAAGAAAGATGATTTTTAAAATTTAATCATTTGCTCTAAGCCTACTTGAAAAAGCCGGTTTAGAGCGCTTCAATCAGATTAGATGGTCATGGAAAAAATACGACTCTCAGGTCGACGGCGTTTTAAATGCAAATCGAACGCCATACAAATGTTGCGCACAAAGGCTTTGCCCTGCTCAGTTACTCGTAAGCTCTGTGGCTTAATCTCTAATAAACCATCGTCCCGCATTTCTTCCAGTTGTCCCAAGACCTCAGCCAATTCAGGAAACTGCATACTTGGATCTGCCCACGACGTTTGAAAGCTACACATCAAATTTAAAATGTGACGACGAATCATCAGATCTTCAGCACTCAAAATATGCCCGCGATAGACAGGAAGTTCATTGTTTTCCAGTCGCGCATAATAATCTTCGAGTTTTTTTTCATTTTGCGCAAAGCTATACCAACTGTCGCTGATGGATGAGATACCTAAACCAATCATCACTTGGGTTTTAGACGCGGTGTAACCCATAAAATTGCGATGCAGAGTGCCTGCCTGAAATGATTGGTACATCCCATCACTTTCCAAAGCAAAATGATCCATACCAATTTCATGATAACCCTGTGCCAGTAATTTATTTTTTCCTTCCTCATAGCACTGCCGTTTTATTTCATCTTTCGGCACATCATGGTCTTTAAAACCACGTTGCCCATTGCCCTTGATCCAAGGCACATGCGCATAACTATAAAAAGCCAAACGGTCTGGACGTAAACGATTGGTTTGATCAATGGTATTGAGGACATCATCTAGGTTTTGAAAAGGTAAACCAAAGACCAAATCATGTGAAATTGAGCTATAGCCTATTTCACGCGCCCACTGCGTCACTTGTTCGACATGTTCAAAAGGCTGTATCCGATGAATGGCTTTTTGTACGGTTTCATTATAATCCTGCACCCCATAACTAACACGGCGAAAGCCCAAGTCATACAAGGCTTGCAAATGCTCGCGTGTAGTATTATTCGGATGCCCTTCAAAACTAAACTCATGCTGCTCGGCAATCTCTGCTTGCGCGAGGATACCTTCAATCAGTTGAGTTAAATGCGCTGGAGAAAAGAAAGTGGGCGTTCCTCCACCCAAATGAATTTCTTTAATCCGCGGCTTTTCTTCAAGCCATTCACAATAAAGAGACCATTCCTTTAAAACAGCCTGAATATAAGGTTGCTCCATCTCATGCTTTTTAGTCACGCGTTTGTGGCAGCCACAAAAAGTACAGAGACTTTCGCAAAAAGGCAGATGAATATACAAGCTCATGCCTTCAGTCGAATTCGATTCAGCAAACGATGTTTTCAGCGTCTGTTTCCATTGCTCTAAAGAAAACTGTGCCTCTTCCCAATACGGCACAGTTGGGTAACTAGTATAACGTGGACCAGGAACATTGTATTTTTGAATCAATGAATCGCGCATATTTACCATCAGCTCTTCCGCATTCAGAAAATGCAGCCTATTCTGCATCGCCAAACTCAGGTCTGTACTGTGGTTATTCTGCTGAGCTTAGAATCAGAATTCAACCTAGCGAATTGGTCAGGTTATTTTCCACATAGCAGCATTTCATTTTTGAATTGCTTCACAACATCGAATGCTGCGGTAGGACTCTTCGGAAAATATTCTTAATCTTTTTGCTGTTTTATGTTTTGATGTAGGCAGTTTTCATCTTTTCCCATGAGGCTTTTCATGCAGCACCCAACGTCTGCGGATATCCAACGTGTTCGCGAATTTCTCCTCGACTTACAGGCTCGTATTTGTGCCGCACTTGAACAACAAGAACGTGCTGGTGGCGGGACTGCTCAGTTTGAAATAGATGATTGGAAGCGTCCTGAAGGCGGTGGTGGTCGTTCACGCGTGCTGCAAAATGGCACAGTGATTGAAAAAGGTGGAGTGATGTTCTCACACATCAACATTTCTAAACTCCCCGTTTCAGCGACTGAGCGCCATCCGCAAATTGCAGGTGCCAAAGCACAGGCCATGGGTGTTTCTTTGGTGATCCATCCGAAAAATCCGAATGTCCCGACTTCACATGCCAACGTACGCTTATTCGTGGCTGAAAAAGAAGGCCAAGATCCGATTTGGTGGTTTGGGGGGGGCTTTGATCTCACTCCATTTTACCCCAATGATGAAGATGTGCTGTCATGGCATCAGACGGCGCATGACTTATGTGCGCCCTTTGGCGCTGAAGTCTATGCCGAACATAAACAATGGTGTGATGACTACTTCTATTTAAAACACCGTGACGAACAACGTGGTGTCGGTGGATTGTTCTTTGATGATCTCAATCAATGGGACTTTGAAACCTGTTTTCAATATATTCAAGCTGTCGGCAATGGCTACCTAGAAGCTATTCTTCCGATCTTCCAACGTAACCAAGACAAGCCATATAGCGAAGCACAGCGCGACTTTCAAATCTATCGTCGTGGTCGTTATGTCGAATATAACTTGGTCTATGACCGCGGCACACTTTTTGGTTTACAAACAGGGGGGCGGATTGAATCGATTTTAGTGAGCTTGCCAAATTTGGCCGGTTGGTCATATCGACCTGAATGGGAGGCCGATTCCGCTGAGAAAAAACTGACCGACTTTTACCTGAAACCCCAAGATTGGCTCAAGCTACTCAAATAGACACACAGTCTTACAATTCTATGTCTCCACGCATGCCCTTTTCACTAGATTAGGGCAGCTTATACATTAAATTTTATATATTTCCCGATCAATTCCCCGTAGAATGACCACTACACAAAGCGTCATTTCTTTGCATTTATTAAAGCATTGTCACAGGTTTAAAACAGCAATTGGGTTCTTTTAAGTTCGCAAAAACCGTAAGCTAAATTAAGTCATTTTCAATGTATTCATTTTAATGACATCAATATTTAGTATCCTCCTTTGCTGTTCTCTGAGGTCCCAAACATGTTCGCAAAAAGAGTTAGCTCAACCACCATGGTTCTTTTCTGCTTTGCTATTGTGTTGCTAAGCTCGATCAGTACCACTATTTTTTCTGAAAGTGCGTTTAATGACAATGCATCCATCAGCATCACCGTATTTGCAGGTATTGGCTTAACCCTGACCGCAGCAAAATTATTGTTTGATGCGATTCACAGCATCTGTAATCCATAAGCCGCCTTTCTTTTCTCTGTTGATAAAAAACCACTGAACGCTTTAGCCTGCGTGTAATTTGCCGTATATTGAACAGCATTTTCCACATGGATTTGGTGCGATGAACAAACAATTCGCTGTCATTGGCAACCCGATTGAGCAGTCTCGCTCACCTGAACTTCACCATGCGTTTGCACAAAAAATGGGGCTCGACCTCAACTATAGTAAACGTCTTGCGCCACTCGATGGCTTCCTCGCCAACATCCAAGAATTCTTCTCACAGGGTGGCATTGGTCTTAATGTCACTGTCCCGTTTAAAGAACAAGCCTTTGCCGCCTGCACAGTCCTCACTGAACGCGCTAAAATCGCAAAAGCTGTGAATACGCTGTGGATGGTCGATGGTCAATTACATGGTGACAACACCGATGGACAAGGGCTAGTTGATGCCATTCATGCTTTGGACTGGAACTTAGACCAGACTGATGTGCTAATCATCGGTGCAGGTGGTGCAACTCGCGGCGTTATTTATCCACTAGTACAAGCAGGGGTAAAAAAAATTGTGATTGCCAATCGTACTCTTGCCCGTGCAGAGCAACTGGTGAGTGACTTAAAAACAGCTGTACCGCAAGCGACATTGCAAGCCATCGGCTTAGATGCGCTCGAAGGTCAGTTTGACTTGGTGATTAATGCAACCTCTGCCAGCCTAAGTGGCGATGCCTTAATTCTGCCTGAAGCTCTGCAATTTCAACATGCTTATGAAATGGCCTATGGCAAACCCTCGACTTTTTTAGATCAAGCCAAAATTCGCGGCGTACCCACCTCTGAAGGCTACGGCATGCTCGTGGGCCAGGCGATTGAATCTTTTTCGATTTGGAATGGTATCAAACCAAACCTGAAAGATTTTTTATAAACTTAAAAAAAAAGAACCTCCGCAGAGGTTCTTTTTTTCAGATTAGTTCATGTGTTTCTGTACAGCTTTATAGGTCTCGTAATAGGTCGAGTCGCTAAAGAAGTCGTCATGTTCAAGCTTCAAACCTTGCAACGATTTTTCTGTCAATTGACCTTTTAAGTCATCTGCAAATGCTTTAGCAAAGACTTGTGCAGACTGAGTCAAATATGCAATCTGCTCTGGCTCAATTTCATAGGTATCGGTAAATTTGTCTTGATAGACCTGAGCAAAGACCGCTTGCTTGGTTTTGTATTTCTTCGCCAAATCCTTCCAATGCTGATTTTCTTGTACATTTTCCAACGCATCATTAACGATATTGGTGATACTTTCTCCCAGCTCATCAAAGTCTTGTTCATGTTGTAAAGCATGTTTTTGACGTAACTGAGTCAGACGTTTAAGTGCTGCACCCTTCGGCTCTGCAACATCCATGAACTCATAGGCATACACTTCTGAAATTTCATTGATGGTCGCTGAGCTATAGTAACGAATATATTCTGGACGCTGTGCGGCAAACATCAAAGCAAATACTGCTTGATAGGCTTTGACTTCAGAATGCTGACGTGCATAGCTTTGCTGCGCTGCCTGCTGGTAATAATCTGAAATAGCCTTAGGTAACGCTGTCGTGCTTGATGATGCGCTCTCTGCACTTGATGAATCAGCACCTAACGGACCCAGCATGCCTTTCACTACATTTTCCAGCAGTGAACCTTTAGACACTTCCTCAATCGATTTTGCATTTCTTAAAGCTTGACGGTCAATGGCTGTCGCACTGCCATAGTTAAACACCTGATTGGTGCTCTTAATTTGTAGCTTACCAATTTGCTCATCGCTAATCACAATGTTGTAATCCATGTTTTGCGCACGACCTTTTTGGTCGAGTCCAACATCCATCACAAACGGTGAACGCTCGCTACCCAACTGTGCCATGATTGGTGTAATTTCAGCCTGATGTTTTTGCCAAAGCTGTCTAAAGCTTTGTGCATCTACCAGTTGCTCTGTTTGATACGCGCTAAAGAGTGGTTTCAGCTCTTCCAAAACATTGGTCGCTGCTTGTCCAAAAGTCTCTTCATCTACAGATTCATTGGTTACTTTAGGTGCAAGTACATCAATATCTTGATAATCACGGCATGTGGTCACTTTACCAATAGGAATGCTTTTGCTGTTGATGAGCGCATCGCAAGCTTCTTCAGATAGCGTATTTGGTGCTGCAGAAGCAGACACTTCAGTTACTGTCTCATCAGCATCTTCTGTCGCGGCCTGCGCATAAGCCACATCTGCTGCTGCATCAACCGTAGCATCGGCAGCGGCATCTACAACAATCTCTTGTTCATCGCTCTGCCCATAACCACTCAAGTTCTGCATTTTTTGGTTCACCAAATGACTGACACGTTCGAGTGAATCATAGGCTGGGTCTTCACTTGCGCTACTTGCAGCAATCTCTGCTTCTTTCGCCGCCTGCATTGCATCTTCCGCTGCGCTTGGTGTTTTTGCAGCATCTTCAATCAGACTCTCAGCATCAAAAGCTTGTATCTGTTGGGTATAGTGCAGTTTATTGACGTATTCAAACAAGCCCAATTGTACTTGTGCTGTTTCTAAGTCACCCATATAGCGAATTTTTTTGCTTAGCCCAGCTTCTTTTTCTGACTTGCTTAAATCAACACTATGCACCTGATTTGGCTCTGCCAAAGCATATGGCAGTGCATTCATCTGCTTTAAATATTCTGCAAACTTTTTAAAATCAATATGACCAAATGCGTCTTTATGCTTAGAAAAGTCAATGTAGGCAAAACGATCCTGACTTTCACGATTCACCATGAACGGCATAAAGGCAAAGTAGTTGGTATAAAATTTATAGTCATTAAAATCAACCACCATCGGCAACTGTGCTTGCACTTGTAAGGTTGGTTTTTGATAACTTAACTGCAAAGTCAATGCTGCCAATTTTTGACGGAAATGCACAGAGCCCTGATAACTAAATTGTAAGTCATTGAGTAAATTTACCAAAGATTCTGCGATTTGAACCTTAGCAGAACGTGATTCACCACTGCCATACAACGATGCATACGGATTTTGTTCACGCGCAAGTGCATCATATAGGGCTTGTTTTTCTTTGGCGGTAAAGGAAATCTTTTGATTTTTTAATAGTTGATCTAATTGTTTTTTCAACTCTGGATCTAAGTTCGCCCCATTTGACTGAACATTGGACTTGGAATTTGACTGAGTATTTGGCTTGGACTCATTAAAATTAAAGTCAGATTGAATAGAGAACTGACCTTTAAAATCATAGCTGGCATTTTCAAACATGGCATTAAGACCATGCGTGGCTTGTTGCCCGAGCTGCTGATCTGAAGAGGCATTGGATTTAATGACATGCTGAGTACACCCACTGATACTCAAACCCAATAAACAAAGTGTTATATATTTTAAGCGCATAATACTTGCTGAAAACCTGAGTTAATTATAGTTTATTAAAAAAGTACATGATCAAAAGACCACCGAGTCAGTGTAACAGAACTGTCTTTTTAGATTGATGATTTTATCTACCAATTCGCCTTTCTGACATTTTCTCAAGTCGGATCTATCAATGTATTTTGATACGATGTATGAATAATGAAATGATCGATTTAAATAATCCAATACTATTTCTAAATTAGGATTACACACATGCCTGCATATAAAGCTCCCTTACATGATATTCGCTTCTTAATGAATGAAGTGCTAGATTATCCTGCACATTATCAAACCCTATCGAATGGTGAAGCTGCCGACGCTGATACGGTAGATATGATCTTAGAAGGCGCAGCAGATTTTTGTGAAAATATTTTATCTCCTTTAAACCAATCGGGCGATGAAGAAGGTTGTACCTTCGACAATGGTGAAGTAAAAACACCAAAAGGCTTCAAAGACGCTTATGACCAGTTTGTCCAAGGTGGCTGGCAAGGTTTGTCTTTCCCTGAAGAATTTGGCGGTCAGAACCTGCCTCAATCTTTAAATCTGATTAAATCGGAAATGATGGGCACAGCAAACTGGTCATTCCAAATGTACCCAGGTCTAAGCATTGGCTGTATGAACACCATTTTACAGTTTGGTACAGACGAACAGAAAAATCTGTATATGCCGAACTTAGTGGCAGGTACATGGTCTGGTACCATGTGTTTAACTGAACCTCAGTGTGGCACCGACTTAGGTCAAGTAAAGACCAAAGCAGAATTAAATGCCGATGGCACTTATAACATCTCAGGCACTAAAATCTTCATCTCTGCAGGTGAACAAGATTTAACTGAAAACATCATTCACATCGTACTTGCTCGTCTTCCAGATGCACCTGCAGGCACCAAAGGAATTTCTCTGTTCATTGTGCCTAAATTCTTGGTCAATGCAGACAGCAGCCTTGGTGAACGTAACCCTGTGACTTGTGGTTCAATTGAACATAAGATGGGGATTCGTGCTTCTGCAACCGCAGTGTTGAACTTTGATAATGCTGTCGGTTACTTGATTGGTGAGCCAAACAAAGGCTTACATGCCATGTTCACCTTCATGAACACCGCACGTATCGGTACGGCAATTCAAGGTATTGCACATGCTGAGCTTTCTTTCCAAGGTGCACTTCCATATGCCAAAGAACGTATGTCGATGCGTGCACTTTCTGGCAAGAAAGACCCTGAAAAAGTGGCGGATGCCATTATTCATCACGCTGACGTTCGCCGTATGTTGCTAACACAAAAAGCGATTGCTGAAGGCGGTCGCTCAATGATTTATTACGCAGCGCAAATTGCCGACAAAATGGCAGATGCGCTTGAACGTGGCGATACTGCTGCATTTGAAGCACATGATGATCACTTAGGATTCTATACCCCAATTTTAAAAGGCTTCTTAACTGAATTGGGCTTGGAAGCTGCAAACCACGGTATGCAAGTTTATGGCGGTCATGGCTACATTAAAGAATGGGGTATGGAGCAGATTGCACGTGATGCACGCATTGCGACACTGTATGAAGGCACAACAGGTGTTCAAGCACTTGACTTAATTGGTCGTAAAGTACTTCTGACCTCTAAAGGTAAAGTAATTCGTGACTACACCACTGAAATTTTAAAATTCTGTGGTCAACAGGCACGTAATAAATACATGCGTCGTTTTGCATGGGACTTAACCAAAGTATGTGCGCAGTGGAATGCCTTAACTGTTCGTATTATGCTAGCAGCTCGTAAAGACCGTGACGTGGTATCTTCAGCTTCTGTCGATTTCTTGATGTTCTCAGGCTATGTGATGATGGCGTATTTCTGGGCACAACAAGCGGCTGTGGCTTCAGAAAAATTGGCTTCTGGTGATGGCAAAGAATCTGCTGAATTCTATAAAGCGAAAATTAAAGTCGCTGACTTCTACTTCGAACGTTTATTACCGCGCACTCAAGGTCATGCCGAAGCAATGGTCAATCCTTCAAAAACCATGACTTCTTTAGCACCTGAACACTTTAGCTTTGACTACTAATTAATAGTGTCAAAATGATAAAAAGAGCGCCTAGGCGCTCTTTTTATTTCTTGGTCGACCTTACAATTCAACTGTCCTGCAACTTCGCAGTTGCTATTGTTTTCTGTCCACATGTTTAAAAAATCATTTAACAAAAAAAATAATATAAAGATTCAAATACATCAGAAAAAAAATATGATCAGCGTTCAAATATCAATAAAGGAAATAACAATGTTAAAAATGTATAAGCTGAGCTACTATATCTTTCCGCTCATGCTGGGCTTTTTATCAATGGACACTATTGCGGCAATCAATGTTTATGGTCCAGGTGGGCCAGCACCAGCGATGCATGAAGCAGCGAAACAATTTAAAAATAAGACAGGGATAGATGTCCATGTAACCGCTGGTCCTACTTCACAATGGGCCGACAAAGCCAAATTCGATGCCGACGTCATCTATAGCGGTTCGGAAGCCATGATGTCAGATTTCGAAAGCGTATTTGCCAACAAAATCGTAAAGGACTCAATTGAGCCACTCTACTTACGCCCTGCCGCCATTTTAGTCAGAAAAGGTAATCCCAAACATATTCAAGGGTTTAAAGACCTAAGCAAACCAAACACTAAAGTTTTGGTCACACATGGCGCAGGCCAAGTGGGCATGTGGGAAGATATTGCGGGTAGAACCGGTAATATTCAGCTCACAAAATCATTCCGTAAAAATATCGCCATGTATGCACCCAATACAGGCGCAGCGAAAAAAGCATGGGAAGCGGACAGCAGCTATGATGCATGGTTAGTGTTTAATATTTGGGGGGTCAGTAATCCAGACATTGGGCAAATTATTCCGATCGAACCTGAACTGGTGATTTACCGTGATGCAGGTATCGCCCTGACACAACACAGTCTAAAAAATCCTGAAGCGAAAAGTTTTATTACGTTTTTAAGTTCTGCTCAAGGCAGTGCGATTTTTAAACAGTTTGGTTGGAACAAATGAGTGCTTAATTTTAATCTTTTTTCCACATAAAAGATCAGTTTCCAATCTTAAATACTAGAACTTTTAACAAGTAAATTGGACATAAAAAAGAGCGCCACGGCGCTCTTGATTGAAAAAATATAACTACTGAACCTCGGCCAAAAGCGCCTGTGCTGCCATTTTACCCAAAGTGTTTGAGGCCAAAGGACTATCTCCTGTAATTAACTTACGGTCTTGAATACACTGTCCCGACATCTCTTTATTGACCACTTCGACACTCAACTTTTCTAAGCGATCTGCCAGCAACCATGGTAATTCCCCCGGCATATAACCAATGTCTAAGTTTGCCCCTTGGTCGAGTGCGTCGGGGAACACACACATTTTATAGCCTTTAAAAATATAGTTTTCAGGGGTTTCATTAACCGCGGCAGCCAATAAGCCTGCTGGCCCATGACACAGCGAAATGACAAATTTATCTTTTGCCACCGCCCACTTCAGTAAGGTTTTTAAGTCTTCACTGTCAGGTAGACCAATTAAAGCACCATGCCCACCGGGAATAAGGACAGCCAAATAGGGAGAGTCATCACCTAAACTGTTTTTCAGTACATCTGCCAGTTTTAAAGGTTTCTTAAATTGGGCTAAGTATTTTTGGAATGTTGCAGGCACAACAGCATCTTCATGGGGCATCGCCCACATTTCAAGTTTAACTGGATTGCCGGATAACGTCGCAATATCAATGTCAAAGCCCGCGCGGTCTAAATGATACATAGGCAGTAAAGTTTCTACTGGGTGGTTGCCTGTGGAGAAGAACTTGCCATTTTTCATCAGTAGATAACGCTCATCGCTTGCGACCATCAAAACTTTTTTATGCCCAATATAGGGTGTTGGATAGTCAGTTCCATCGAAGTCGGTTTTACTGGCGGTATATTAGATCTCTTTCATAAATCAAAAAACGACCTTCTTTTTGGTTAATATTTGCACTCCGGATTTCTTGGCATTCGTGCATAATCTGCGGATGAAATACATCGATTCAAACAAGCTTTCTGATACTCAGT
>NZ_MVON01000036.1:0-30273 GCF_002018925.1 Acinetobacter sp. MF4642 | reverse complement strand
CCTGCCGCCAGCGTTCAATCTGAGCCATGATCAAACTCTTCAGTTAAAAATCATTAGTAGCTTATGGCTACAAATCTTGGCTCATCAATTTTCTGACAAATATTTCTCAAATAAACTTCGAGTAATTTTTACCATTCAATCAATGAAATATTTTCGATCGATCAATCAGTAAAAATCCACACAAGTTGTTCTTCATAATCTCTTAATGATCTTCTTGCTGATTCGTCATCAGCAAGCTAGGTCGGCTATACTACTCTCTTTCCAGAGAAAGTCAACTGGTTTTGTTAATTATTTTTAAACTTACTCAAGACTCTCAGATTCTACCGCTTGGGCTAAACCCTTGTTTCTCAACAAGTTTTAATCAACATCACCGCCGATGGATGTGCATTCTACAGTATTCCCAACCCAACACAACCCCCTTCCCTCAATTATTTATAAAAAAACTCTCACTTGTTTACTTATTCAGCAAAATGTCGCTTTTTTACTAACATTTCTTAAAATTTGATTTAACAATGAGCAATAAAGAGCTGTTAAGATAGTTAAAAGATTATTTTTTTAATTCACCTGCTGATTATAAAGTTCCGGAACTCTTTTATATGCAACACATTCGCCACTTATGTGCTGGTCTACTCTTTGTAGGCTTTACAACATTTGCATTTGCTGAAGATGTAGCGCCTACAGCTGCCAGCGAAATAGATACCAGTGCTGATCCGCAAACAGCCCAATCTTCTTCTTCGCTTAAAGAATTAAAGAATATTAAAGCAAAAGATTTAAAAGTAGATGCCAATGCGGCACAACCTGATAATGTAAAAGATCCACTTCAACCTTTAAATAGACAAATTTTTGCCGTCAATGATGCTTTAGACCGTGCGATCGTTCGCCCAATTGCGGTGGAATATAAAGAAAAGATCCCTTCACCGATTCGTGACTCTTATAGTGGCTTCCGTAAAAACCTCGGTGAACCTTGGAATGCGGTAAACCAACTTATACAAGGTCGTCCTGGCCGCGCCGCAAAAACTTTAGGTCGATTTACCATTAATACGGTAACTACTTTAGGTTTTGCAGATCCTGCTTCGCGTTTGGGTTTAGAAACTGAAGATGAAAACTTTGGTACGACTCTCGGCTATTGGGGGGTTCCATCTGGCCCATACCTAGTACTTCCTGTTTTTGGGCCAAGTACTTTCCGTGATGGCTTTGGCTTGGTTATTGACGGCTATGCACGCCCACAAAGATACATATTAGAAGATGAAGAAGGCCTGTATTGGGCGGAACAGACTTTACGTGGTATTGATGTGCGATCACAACTGATTGATATTGAGGGTGCGATTCAAGGCGACAAATATTCCTCAATTCGTGATATTTATTTACAACGTAAAAACTTCATTATTGCTGAGAAAAAAGGCCAAGAAGCTGAAGGAATGTTCATTGATGAGGTCGGTGATGATGATTCTTCTAGCTCTCCATCAACCAATGAATCGCATCAAATGTTAGATACGGAATAACAATGTATTGCAGCTAGAGTTGAATTTTTTTTCTCTAGCTGTAATTTGCTTGTTATAGTAAAGCAATAGCTTAATGCTAAGGATAAGCCACTTTTTTTATGTATTTCATTCAACCCTCTCGCCATATTCCATATTTAGAACAGGTGCTAGACACACTACCAAGTGTGCAAATGATTCGCATAGAAGACCTTGATCTTTATGACCCGACTATTATTGCTATTGCCGATATCCAAGATTATTTAGATTATAAATGGACACTGCCCACCATTGTCCTTGCCTTTGAAAATGAAGGTAGTGCTTTAGCCCAAGCATGGGAACTCGGTGCTTTAGCAGGTTGGATGTGGAATAAACTCCCCAGCAATCCACAGCAATCCTTACTCAAAATTGATGCGCAATATAAGCGTAATCAAGACAGTCGCGATCTGCCTTCCGCAGCAGAGTTACAAAAGCGACTTTTACCAAACCCTATAGAGCTCCAAAACTACACCGTTGAAACGTTTTTTCAGCCTTCTGCTTATTTGTCTGGAGACTGGTTTGATTATTGGAAAATTAGCGATAAAGAAGTGATGTTCTATTTGGCTGATGTATCCGGTCATGGGGTCACCAGTAGTTTATTAACCTCTTGGATGGCGGCTTTTCATGGTCGTGCCAAAACACCGCGTGAACTCATTAAAAAACTGAATGGTATGTTAGTGCAAGAGAATATTGAAAAGCACATCACTATGATTGCAGGGATTTTAAACCTCGAAACCCATCAACTTCGCTGGTCGAGTGCAGGACATTACCCCCCCGCAATTATCTTTGAGCCAAATCAAGCTCCTAAAATATTACATACCAGTAGTTTTCCTTTAGGCCTTACTGAAGAACTGGAAGTTGAAGAGCATGAATGTGTACTCAACCGTCATGCCCGCTTCATTATTTGTTCCGATGGCGCACTCGAACCTTTCAATGGGGGACTGAATGATCAGTTCACACAATTGGTCTATCATTTGCAAAATCAATCCTTTGAAGCACCAGAGCATGTTGCAGACGATATTGCCATTTTAAGTTTACGTCGAATGAATTAATCAAATTATCAATAACTTATTACAATATCCTATCTTCTAAGACTGTTAGATACTTGAGTAAGTATTTACCCTATGGGATAATTTCCTATCCTTCTCTGCAAATGGCATTTATATGTCAACAGGTCATGTTGAATATGCAAGCTTGAATGGAACGCATATTTTTAAGCTTATTGGCGAAGTGCGTGCCCAATCTTGTATCAGTCTAGACAAACTTTTAAACCGTATTGAACAACAGTCAAATGTTGTTGGTGCAATCGTAGATTTAACCCAAACTACATTCATCGACAGCACGGTGTTAGGCATTTTGGCTAAGTTAGGCTTAAAGCTTAAACAGATCCATAATATCCAAGCTGTCATGTTGTCCACCAACTCTGATATCACTACCTTAGCCAACAGTATGGGGCTAGGGCAGGTTTTTGTGATTTTAAACTACTGTGGCGATCCAAACGTTTGTACCCTCGAACTGATGGAAGAGCACATTACACATCGTAATATGTTAAACACCGTACTAGATGCGCATAAGACTTTGATGGAACTGAATCAAAGTAATCAAAATATGTTTGAACCTTTGGTCAAACAGTTGCAAAAAGAACAAGACAGCCTCGATCAAGTGTCACAGCAACAAAACGCATAACAACAAATTTTGTAGGCCCATTTATGACTTTACTTTCTGTTGCACAGATGAACTCTCAAAATGACATCGAAGCAAACTTCCTTGTTATTGAGTCTCTCATTCAACAAAGTAAAGCAAATGGTGCTGAACTTATTGTGTTTCCAGAAAACTTCGTTTGTTTTGCTGCAGGCAAACAACGTGAGACAGCAGCACAGTTTGAAGACATTCAAAAGCGTTTAGAAAATCTTGCTCATCAATATCAGATCTGGATCGTCGCGGGTACTCTCCCATGCCCGTTCCGTCCAGATGGTTCTGTTATTGAGGATGGTCGTGTTCGTACAGTCAGTCTTTGCATTAGCCCTGAACGTACTGAAGCACGTTATGACAAAATTCATTTGTTTGACGTACAAGTTGGCGATGCTGTGGGTGGCTACCAAGAATCGAAGTTTTTTGAACCTGGTACAGATGTCGTTGTGGCAAAAACGCCTTTTGGTAATATTGGCTTGATGGTTTGCTATGACTTACGCTTCCCTGAATTGGCTTTAACTTTACGCGCGCGTGGTGCAAATATTTTGACTGCTCCTGCTGCATTTACTTACACCACGGGGCAAATGCACTGGCAGTTATTATTACAAGCCCGTGCGATGGATAGCCAAAGCATCGTGTTAGGCGCAGCGCAACAAGGTTGGCATGGTGAAAAGAGACAAACTTGGGGACATGCAGCAGCAACCAATAGCCGTGGTCAAGTTTTGGATTTAATTCTTAACCCGGGTGCACAGTTGATTACGGTACCGTTTGACTTGGCGGAACAAGTTCAAATTCGTGAAAGCATGCCGTTAATGCAACACCGAAAATTAGTGCAGTTTTAATCACGCTGCGATCGTTTAAGACAAGGTTATTCTTCGCACAAAAACTTCATATTGATTCACTACTGCTCTTTCATGGAGTAGCTCTAGCTCTCATAAAATACATGACTCTAATTTATCTTTAAAATTAATAATCACTCGAATCGCTCTCAGTTTTCATTCACATCGACAAGCCCTGATTGCGAATGTTAAAAAACAATAATAGGATTCTATATCATTGATTTTTAATTAACTAAACCCTCAACTTAATCGCAAGCATTCTCTGTATAAATTTACAAAAACACTGCTTATTCTTTCTGCAATTTAGGACAGGATAAGAACTCAAATACAATATTCAGGGAATCACAATGTCTTTAGAAAAAGTAGTTTATACAGCACATGCTAAAGCGACAGGTGGCCGTGATGGTCGCGCAACCTCTTCTGATGGAATTTTAGATGTAAAACTCACCGTTCCTAAAGAAATGGGCGGCGCAGGTGGTGGAACGAACCCTGAACAGCTTTTTGCCGCAGGTTATTCTGCATGTTTTCTAGGTGCAATGAAGTTTGTTGCTAACCGTGACCAATTAAAAATTACACCTGATGTTTATATCGAAGGTGATGTTGGTATTGGCCCTATTCCAACAGGTTTTGGTATTCAAGTGACCTTGAACATTCATTTAGAAGGTTTAGAGCAAGCAGAAGCGCAAAAATTAGTGGATGCAGCACATATTGTTTGTCCTTATTCAAATGCAACGCGTGGCAATATTGATGTGACGTTGAATGTGATTGTTTAATTTTTAAATGAACATCCACTTAAAAATAAAGACTAATTTTTAGGTGGATTTAATTTATTCAAATATTCTATATTGACTTAAAGAATGTAGAAAAACACCTAAAATGAAACGTGACAAATCAAATGATGAAACTTTTCTTCAACTGACTAATATTGCAAATAATTTTAAATCGACTGAAGAAAATTATCTCCTTTCCTATCCTTATTTTTTAAATTACTTTCAAAATTTAGAATCTATCAATTTAGAGAATTTGGTTATCGGAATAAGTTTTACTTACTCTTGGATGCCCACGATCCTAAAAGCGCTAAATCTTAAAAATACAGAAGAAGTTCTCTTCATCTTAAATGAAGTCAAAAAAGGCAAACTTATCGATGAACAACAACTTACAACGCTAAAAACTACCTTTAACAATTCACTTGTTGGTACATCAAAACTCTTACATTTTATAAACCCAAAGCAATATGCGATTTGGGACAGCCGTGTTTTTAGATTTCTAAACGATGTAGAACCACATAAATATAGACTAGAAAAGCCCAGAGCTTATATTGAGTATTTAAATCTTATCGAAGAGCTAAAAAATGAAAAAGCATTTACAGCATTTTTTGAGTTAATGAAACAAAAAGTTGGTTATGACATTACGGAATATAGAGCTTTGGAACTTGCATTTTTTAAAGACTCTCAATTTCAAAATAAATGAACCCCTCTAAAATTGGATTTTTTAAATTTAATCTTTAGCTTCACTCATTACTCTGCCGCTTCATTGGTCACACGTAATACTTCTTCCAGTGTGGTTTTCCCAGCCAACACTTTACGCAAACCATCATCACGAATAGAGCCTGAGTGTTGTCGGGCATAACTTTCTAATTCATATTCAGCGGCATTGCCATGAACTAAACGACGCATCTGATCATCCACAGCGACAATTTCATAAATCGCCGTCCGCCCTGTAAAACCTGTATGTGAACAACGTTCACAGCCATTCGGTTGAGGTAACTGAAGTTCTGCTTTTGGATTCAAATGCTGAAACAGTTGTGTTTCAAAAGTATCGGCTTCATGCCATGTCACACAGTGACTACATAAGGTTCGCACTAAACGCTGTGCAATGACACCAATCAAAGAACTCGACAGCAAAAACGGCTCAATGCCCATATCTTTTAAACGGGTCACCGCACCAATGGCCGTATTGGTATGCAGTGTAGATAAAACCAAATGCCCTGTGAGCGATGCTTGGACCGCAATTTCAGCCGTTTCCAAGTCACGGATTTCACCCACCATGACTACATCTGGGTCTTGACGCAGCATGGCTTTTAAGGCTCGCGCAAAAGTCATATCGACTTTGGTGTTGACTTGCGTCTGCCCAATTCCTTCCAGTTGATATTCAATCGGGTCTTCTGCGGTCAAAATATTTTTCGAACCATCATTGAGGTCCGAAAGTGCCGCATAAAGCGTTGTAGTTTTACCCGAACCTGTCGGCCCTGTGACCAAAATAATCCCGTGTGGACGATGCACCAATTGAGTCAAGCGTTCATAGTCAGGTTTCAATAAGCCCAAATGAGTCATGTTCAAACGACCGGCTTGTTTATCTAATAAACGCATCACCACACGTTCGCCATGTGATGAGGGTAAAGTCGAAACACGCACATCGACTTCACGCCCAGCTAAACGCAGTGAAATACGCCCATCTTGCGGAATCCGTTTTTCCGCAATATCCAGTTTTGCCATGACTTTAATACGAGACACCAACAGCGGTGCTAGTTCACGGCGTGGTTGCACAATTTCACGTAATTGCCCATCGACACGTAAACGCACCGATAGTTTCTTTTCAAAGGCTTCAATATGAATATCAGATGCGCCAACACGAATGGCTTCAGACAATAACGCATTAATCAAACGAACAATTGGAGCATCATCTTCTTGATCCATCAGATCTTCAGCTTCAGGCACTTGGTCGGCTAAACTAAGTAAATCGGGGTGATCCTCTAAACCTGCGGCCACTTGTTGTGATTCGCCACTATCCCCAGCATAACTACTGCTTAAAAGCTGGTGAAATTCTTCATCACTACACAGTTGATGTTGTGCTGCCACACCTAAAAAACGACGTGCCTCTTGCAAAGCCAACAACGGGGTACTTTCACGGCGCACAATAAAGGCTTGATCGCCTTCGTAACGTAACAGCACGCCATGACGCTTCGCAAAACTATAGGGAATTTGTAATTGTTTAAGCACTTGCATCTTAAAATTATAATAATGATGAAAAATATTATTTTGAGTGTACTCTAAGCATATGACAGCGTGAAGTCTGTTTTTCACTGATTTGCAATATAAGGAAATGTGCTGTTGCCTAATATGAATGAACTGTTTGAATCGGATAGCCCCAATTTAAAATGGTGGGGGGAATACAACTTTGAGTTGAATCAAGCCCGTGCGTGGCAGTTCGGCTCATTACTTTTTCGCCTCACCCGCGGTCTACAAGAGTGGCGTTTAGAGTTTCATCGTCCTCAAGTTCAATATGACTATGAGCAAAAATGGCATGCGATAGAAGACCCACATTTCGCCTTTCCACAACCCGTTGAAATTAAACGTTACATGTTTAAAAACACCCATCATACGATTCAGCTGATGCCACGTTTGGCCGATCGTTCAGTGGTGATTAAACCTGTCGATCCGATTTATATTCCAGCGGGTCAGCGCGGGACGCTGTATATCAGCACTCCATTATGGATTTCGGGTTTTATTCAAGGTCAGCGCGATCCCCTATTTGATATTCCTGTGATTTTACCCAAAGAAACTTGGTTTGGGCCAAACCACCGTACAGGTGAAATTGCCTACGCTACGGCTGTCGATGGTCGAACTGAATTGCATCAACTCAAACCACGTGCATTTCGTGCAGTGACGCCCATTGAGTTCCACAACACCAGCCATTTACAACTGCGTTTTGACCGCATGAACGTACCTGTTTCAGCCCTGCCTTTATTTTATAGTGAAAGTACGGATCGACTTTGGACATCGCAAATTAAAGTCTTACATGAAGGCGCCGATCGGCCACCGCGAATCCGTATCGAGAACCGTACGCCTCCGCATGCAGGCAAAGTGATTTATGTACATCCACCTCGCTCTTCGGCGAGTGCGTTATTTAATATGTTTGATTCATTCTTCTAAGGGGGAAATATGCCAAACTCAAATATTCCCCAAGAAATTACCAGTAGCCTAAAAGGCATTTTTACCAACATCAATACAGAACGACTAACGGAAATCTTAATTGCCTTAGTGCTGTGTTTTGTTGGGTTTCTCTTGGCACGTCTGGTTTCAAATACATTTATCCGAACCATTGGCACCAAGTTTAACGCCCACCAACGGCTGGTCTGGCGTCGTGGTATTTTTTACTTTATTTTCCTAATTTTTGTGATGGCCAGTCTCAAAGAAGCTGGTTTTAAACTGAGTGTATTTTTAGGCGCCGCAGGTATTTTGACGGTTGCTTTGGGTTTTGCCTCACAAACCTCAGCATCCAACTTAATCAGTGGATTGTTCCTGATTGGTGAAGGTTCTTTTGAAATTGGTGACACCATTTCAATCACCCTTATTCGTGGCAATACCATTGAAGGTGAAGTCATTTCAATTGACCTCCTCTCGGTTAAGTTACTCACTCAGGACAACATTTATGTACGACTACCGAATGAACAACTGATTCGAGCCCCAGTTCATAACCTCTCTAAGTTTCCAATACGGCGTATTCCAATCACCCTAGCCATTAACTTTCATGAGAACATCATTAAAGTACGTGAAGTGCTGATTGATGTGGCTAATAAATATCCTTTGGTGCTTGCAGACCCTAAACCTGCCGTCACCGTCACCGCCTTTCGTGAGTCCTCGATTGAATTATTATTTGCCGTATGGTGTCAGCAAGAACACTTTTTGCAAGTGCGTGATGAAATGCAGGAACGTATTCGTAATGGTTTCTTAGATAACCAAATCGAAATTCCTGTGCCGAAAATGGGCTTTGTCGATCATCCGCTTTCGCGTCCTTTATCCAATGAAGAAATTGATCAATATGCCAATGCACAAGCCTTGAAACGAGAACCGAACATCAAATAAATCGTCTCAGCTCCTTATATAAATCCAGACATAAGGAGCTGAACTTGTTTAATTGGTGTTTTCCTCAAGTTCAGGCATCGGTGCAATATACGCAATTATCAACATCACCAAACCTGCGCCTAAGAATGAAATCACGCGGGTGAGTGTCCCAATGTGAGATAAGTCAAACAAGACTAATTTCAATGTCACCAATACCAAAATACAGCCACCAAAAATCCAAAGTGAGCGCAAATTACGTTTGGTTGCTGTCAGCATGCAAATGAACGCCAAACTGACCCAAAGCAAAGTAAAGCTCAGTTGCACCAAGGCGTTTTCCCACATTTTCCAGTCATTATAGGGTGTTGCAAAATAGACATGCAGCGCACGCAGCACCACATAACTACTGAGCCAAAGTAGACTCGACATCATCAAAATGGCACCCAGACTTTTTTCCAAACCCGCTTTCATTTGTAAATTCAGCATCCAAATGAAACCAATCAGCATCGCAATACTAACTAAGTCGAATGGATTGAAAATGGGTAACCAGTACCCTGCAAAAGCTTGTTGGCTAAAGATCTGAGAACACACGATCCAAAACAACATGAGCACTAAGGTATTGCGTGCTTGCCAAAACTGTCTCCATCGCGTTTGAGTCGGTTGTGTGTAGCACCATGCAGCAAAGGCCAGCGGTAAAATGACCATGCTCAAATACGGCATACTTGGAATGAGGGTTAAGCTGGTCAGCGCTAAACTCAGTAAAGCCCCCAAACTCACCCACTCCTGCTCATCCTCTACGCCCTGTAACGGGCGCAACCACAGCAACGTGAGTAATCCACTTGTTAAAGCAAAGAAGAGGCGATCTAAACCAGACGACCACATAATGATGCCATCATGGCTCAATCCCACCAAGAAAATGAAGGCAACGGCATACAGCGGAATCAGGCCAATCCATTTGGGTAATAGCCATGACCAACTGGCTTTGCGGTAGAGCAACCATTCATTCAGTACTGTATATAAAAGCACAATAATCAGCAGTGCCATCGTTACCTGACTTTTACTGTCGATTTCATCCAAAAGTAGGATAAACAACATGCTGGTCGCTGAAAGCAGTTGTAAGCAAAAAAAGGCAATGGTGGCAAAAGACAACTGTTGTCTAAAGCGCTCTACACTGTTGGCAACGGCAACCACAGCAAAATAACTCAGACATAGCGCCCAATAGACTTCCGTTGGAAAACGATTAAGCTCCACCACATAGTACAGGCTTGAGAGCCCTGCCATGGCCAATAAGCCCATCGCCAAATAACGACTCAGGGCAGAGTTTCGATATAAGGCATACATAAAGATCAGTGCACCCTCAATACTCCAACCCACCACACCCCACTGATCAGGCAGTAAAATAGGGGGAATCAGTGCCAAGAAGACCAAAGTCAAACTGAGATAACTTTGCGCAATCAGCTCAACGCTATGGGTTCTTTTTAGCAGTTGATAAAGCATGGCATAGAGCGCTGCAAAACTCAGACTAAAGCCTGCCTGCCAAATCGTTTCCTCAAAATACATCACATACAAAAAAGCAAAAGCAACAATAGGGGCAGCAAAAATCAAAGCCACATCCAAAATCGGTTTTAACTTAAACTGAGTTAAATCCTCACGCGCCAACAGTTGACTATAACGAAAACTCAACCAAATAAAGACCGCACTATGTGCCAAAACCAACACGGCCAGCATGCCTCGCTCTGATGCTTTACCCTGATAAAAGGCATAAGCGCCGCCTACGACCACCGTCATTAAAAAAGCAATTTGGTTAAGGACTTTCCACGGCCTGAACGTGCTTAAAACCGCGACCGCAATATTGATGACCAAATAATAGGCTACCAACTCTATCGCAGTGGCATTCCGTACAGGCAAGGTAAAAGGCGCCAAATATGCAATGATCATCGCCATCAACGCCAGCTCAATCGACTGTTGTTTTAAACTGAGCCAAAGTGTAACCGTCATCACCACCACAAAGCACAGGCTCGCAGTCGCTAAACTTGCAATCACACCGTTGTAGTAAGCAAAAAACAAAGTCAAAAATAAGCCTGACAGTCCAAGCGCTTCCAAAGCCAAGGCAAAACTGCGGTTTTTGTGCCGAAGCACATAACCAAAGATCACAACGCCCACACTTACCGCAGCAACGAGGCTCAGCTTAACAGCGAGACTCAACTGCCAATGTTCGGTGGCAAAGCGTAATAATAAAATAAGCCCAATCAGCAGTATCACAATCGCAACTTTTAAGACAGGATTGCCCTGCCAAAGCCAGCGTTTCACTTGCTCACTGAGACTTAAATCATCTGTGTTGTTTAGAGTAGTGGGTAAAGAGGGAGCGTTTTCAGATTTTGGGAATCGGTCAGATATCACCTGATGTGGCTGTGCTTGCACGGATAACAATAGATATTCTAGGCGACGTAACCAACGAAAGAAAAAGAACAACCAACCACTGATCCCCAATCCAATGAGTCCGCCCCATTGCCCCACCATGCCGATTAAAATGACGAAAGCAGCGAGGTAAAGCGGCACTTTTGACGTTGGCTGAAAAGCAATACCCCGTTGTTCTGCCAACCTCGCACTGGGATGTTCAATGCTATCAACATAGTGCATGACACTCATGATCAAAGCGATGCCGCACAATGCACTCAACAGCGGTACGGCCAAAAACCATGCTGCAATAGCAACAATTGTGAGCCCCATTAACCACATCATGCGAATTTCACGCTGTCCAGTTTGCATCCGTTCTCGATCTCTTTTTCTCATCTTCAAATAATACATCAGCTTGTGGTACATCTTTAAGCGGATAACCGTAACCATCTATGCCAATCGGTACATCAATACACTTTGTTCTGCATCAAAATCACGTACAATAAACGGGTTATTTGGATAAGGAATCTTGCAATGCCACCATTTGTCTTGGTCGATGGCTCATACTTTTTATTTCGTGCTTTTCATGCTTTGCCACCGCTCACCACGTCAACTGGCTTACATACCAATGCAATTCGTGGGGCAATTTCTGCCATCCAAAAACTGATGCGTCGTACCCAGCCAACACATATGGCAGTCATTTTTGATACGCCAGAACCAACTTTTCGTCATGTGCTATCACCGATTTATAAAGGTGACCGCCCAAGTATGCCTGAAGAATTATCAGAACAAATTCCATACTTGCATGCCTTAATTCGTGCTTTAGGTATCCCCTTATACATGCTGCCAGGTGCAGAAGCAGATGACATCATCGGGACTTTAGCCAAACGTGCGGAAGCCGCAGGACAGCAAGTGCTGATCTCCACAGGCGATAAAGACATGGCACAGTTGGTAACCGATAAAGTCACCTTAGAAGACAGCTTTAAAGACAAGCCCATGGATGTGAATGGTGTGTTTGAAAAGTTTGGGGTGTGGCCAAACCAAATTATTGATTATCTGACCTTAATGGGCGATGCCTCTGACGGCATTATGGGTGTTCCAGGTGTTGGCGCCAAAACTGCGGCAAAACTGTTAACAGAATACGGCTCAATTGGTGGCATTTTAGAAAATGTCGATAAAATTAAAGGCAAAGTCGGTCAAAACATCAAAGAACATGCTGATGGCATTGCGCTTGATCATCAACTGGCAAGTATTGTCTGTGACTTAGAGACAGGACTGACCTTTGACGATCTTAAACTCCAAGATCCAAATACTGAAGCCTTACGTTCACTGTATACCGAACTGGAATTCCGCCAGCAGTTACAATCGCTCGATCATCCAAACAATCCCAATAGTGCAACCTACAAACAAGCGACGCAACACATTGCCAAATCAGCACAATCTGAAACCGTCATCAATACAGAAGATCAGGCCGTTCAAAGCAGCGTCGATGACCAACTGGGGCAAGCGAATTACCATACTGTGCTCAGTGCAGAACAGTGGACTCAATTATTCAAACGTTTAAGTACAGAAAAACGTTTTGCCTTTGATACCGAAACCACCAGTTTAGACTATCGCGTAGCACAAATTGTTGGTTTCTCGGTCGCGTTCGATGCGCAAGATGCGTATTACGTTCCACTTGCGCATGATTATGAAAATG
Source organism: Acinetobacter sp. MF4642 (assembly GCF_002018925.1). NCBI lineage: Bacteria > Pseudomonadati > Pseudomonadota > Gammaproteobacteria > Moraxellales > Moraxellaceae > Acinetobacter > Acinetobacter sp. MF4642. The sequence continues at coordinate 17,288 of NZ_MVON01000036.1, read as the reverse complement.
CACCTGCGCAGCTAGATCGTGAACAGATCTTGGCGCAAATTAAACCTATTTTAGAAGATGAATCGGTTCAGAAAATCGGTCATCATTTGAAATATGATGCGCATGTCTTAGAAAATCATGGCATTGAACTAAAAGGCTGGTATTTCGATACCATGTTGGCATCTTATGTACTCAATGCTGTGGCGACTCGTCACGGGATGGACGACGTTTCGCGTCTCTACCTCAGCCACTTAACCACGACCTTTGAACAGGTGGCAGGTAAAGGCGCAAAACAAAAAACCTTTAACCAAATTGAGATCGAAACCGCCGCGCACTATGCAGCTGAAGATGCCCATGTGACCTATCGACTGTTTGAAGTGCTCGATGCCAAACTACAAAAGCATCCCGAACTGGTCAATATCTTGCACAATGTCGAAATGCCAGTTGCCCGTGTCCTGACCATCATGGAAGAAAATGGCATTGAATTGGATCTAGGCTTCCTTGACCAACTTGGTGTTGAGTTTGCCAATACCATGGCCAACCTTGAAAGCCAAATTACCGAACTGGCAGGACAAAGTTTCAATGTCAGCTCGCCGAAGCAAGTCGGTGAAATTCTGTTTGATAAACTCGGACTTAAGGGCGGCAAAAAAACCGCAACGGGTCAGTACAGTACCTCTGAAAGTGTTTTAGAAAAGATTGACCACCCAATTACCGAGCTAATTTTGGACTATCGTGGGTTATCCAAACTAAAAAGCACCTATACCGATGGCTTATTAAAACAAGCCAACAGTGATACCCATCGTGTACATACAAGTTACCACCAAGCACTGACCGCAACTGGTCGTCTGTCTTCGACCGACCCCAACTTACAGAATATTCCTGTGCGTGAGGAAATTGGCCGTCAAATTCGTAAAGCCTTTATTGCACCACAAGGTCGCGTGCTCTTGGCAGCCGATTATTCACAAATTGAACTGCGTTTAATGGCGCATTTCTCACAAGATGAAGCCTTGGTCGATGCTTTTAATCATGGGCAAGATGTACACCGTCGTACAGCGGCTGAAGTCTTAGGTGTCGCACTTGAAGATGTTACTTCAGACCAACGTCGTCAGGCCAAAGCCGTCAACTTCGGTCTACTCTACGGCATGTCTGAGTTTGGCTTAACCCGTCAACTCGGTTTTAGCCGCGAAGAATCGCGTGGCTATATTGCGAAATACTTCCAACGTTATCCGGGCGTGCTCGACTATATGGAACGTACCCGTCAAATTGCACGTGAACAAGGTTTTGTCGAAACCATTTTAGGCCGTCGCTTGTATACGCCCGATATTATGGCAAGCAATAAAATGATCAAACAAGCGGCTGAACGTGCCGCAATTAATGCACCGCTGCAAGGTTCTGCTGCGGACATTATTAAAATGGCGATGATTGCAGTTGATCAAATGCTGCCTAAAAATCAAGCCAAAATGCTACTTCAAGTACACGATGAATTGGTTTTTGAAGTCGATGAAAGTATTGCTGATGAACTGGCTTCGAAACTGGCAGACGTGATGCAATCTGTTTTGCAAATTTCTGTGCCATTGTTGGTTGAAGTCGGCAAAGGTCGAAACTGGGATGAAGCCCACTAAAAGATTTGCTCCTTCCTCTGCCTAGGAGGAAGGTTGGTATGGAGGTCATTTGCCTCCTAGAAGAAATATCAACGTCTTCACCTAAAAATTTCAGCCACAAAAAAAGGACTCGCAATCGAGTCCTTTTTTTATTCGCTACAATCTTATAAACCCGTTAGCAGTACAATCGCCACTTCATTCATAATCATTTCAGCAATATACAGCGCCAAGAACGCTACGATTGGAGAAAGATCAATCATGCCCATATTCGGCAATAAACGGCGAAACGGTGCCAATAATGGTTCAGCAAGCTCTTGTATCACTTCGATATAAGGCGAGCGTGATTGCGTAAACATCACCACCCAACTTAATATAATTGTTGCAAAAATCAGGTAACGACAGAAACGAATCAAGTCCTGAATCATGGTCACAAAAGTTAAAATAACCAAATGCACAGGACTATTCGGCATCGCTCCAGAGAGATACATGACGCCAAAAATTTTCAGTAAGTACAATAAAACCAAAAGTACTAAAGCCGCTAAGTTAACACGGCCTTTCGCTACATTTGGAAAAATACGACCAAACATATCCACAATTTTTGTGGCTTTTACGGTCGACATCACCACTGGGTTATAAAAGTTAACCGCTGCCAACTGCATGAGAAAGCGGAAGAACACCAGTAAAATTGCAACGTTAATAATGATGCCAAAAATTAGCGCAGAGTTTGCACCCATACTTGAACTTTCCTAAATAAAACGATTATTTGCTACTTTCACTCAGCTCTTGAGCAAGTTCCTGACTTCGCTTTTGAGCAGCAGCCAATGCAGCTTGGATATTTTGTGAAATTTGTGCACGATCAAACACTTCAAGTGCCGCTTGGGTTGTACCATTCGGTGAAGTGACATTTTTACGCAATTCAGCTGGTGTATTTGAGCTCGTGATTGCCATTTGTGCCGCACCCAATGCAGTTTGCAACGTCAACGCCGTTGCTACTTTTTCATCTAGACCGAGGTTTTTACCTGCACGGATCATGCTTTCCATCATATAGAAAAAATACGCAGGACCTGAACCAGACACCGCAGTCACAGCATCAATTTGCGCTTCATCGCCTACCCATAAAGTCAAACCTGTCGCAGCAAGTACTTGGCTCGCCAAATCACGGTCTTCTTTATCTACAGCCTCAGTGGCATATAAACCATGCGCACCTGTTTGTACTAAAGCAGGCGTATTTGGCATCACACGAACAATACGATTAGTGCCAGCTAATGCAGCAATCGTTGCAATTTCAGCACCCGCAACAATCGAAATAATCAACTTACCGTCAAATAAACCGTTTAATGGTTTTAAAACATCGGCTAAAACTTGAGGTTTAACCGCTAAGACCACGACATCGGCTTCACGAATCGCAGATGCATTGTCCTCAGTCACCACCAAGTCTTTTTCAGCCAATAAATGACGAACTTGTTCAACAGGATCAGAAACCGTAATGCGAGTTGAAGGTAAACCACGTGAAATCAAGCCACCAATGAGGGCTTGAGCCATGTTACCACCGCCGATAAAACAAATATTACGATTCAACACTGCGCTCATGATTATTTCTCTATCCTGAATTTTTTAACTAAGCGATTAAATTTGGTTGCCATCCACCCGCTTCACAATAAGCCGACTCGACCAACCAAAATCCTTTAGGCGTAAAAACACCAATCATAACATTATCTATGCTTAATATTTGTATTGTATGACGTTGCCACGGAAAAATTTGTGCGCTCTGAATGGCTTTTTTCAACGGCCATGCCCCAACACGTCCATACAAATGCAATTTTTCTCCACCTAAACGTGGTTTTATCTGTAAAGGCTGCTCTAATAATGCAGAAGACAGTCCATATTTTTGTGTTTCTATGCGATATTGCCCTGAAGCCAATCCATAAGCTTGATCTAAACTAAACCGTTGCTCAATTGACTCAATCGTCTGAAATTGTTCCGCCAAATACTCGGCTTTACTGACACGAAAGAGCTGTTGTTGATAGCGTACATAATAATATTGGTTCCAATGCAATGCGGCTTGAGCATCCACTTTGGATTCAATCACTTCATCAAACAAGCGTTGCACCATATCAAAAGCAGGACGATATAAATCCTCACCTTTCATCCAAGCAGAGAGCAACTGTCGCTGTCTCGGGGCAGACAACTGACGAAATGAGGTTAAATTTAAAACCGAAGCATTGCCGCAACTGGCCCAATCTTGTGCCAACACATCGGCTAAAATCGTTTCAGCATCTTGCATCAAATAACTGGTGCGTGCCAAAGCTTGCTGCATTTTCGGAAAGCGTTTTTCTAAAATTGGCCACAATTCAGCTCGGCACCATGCCCGATCATAACTGGTATCAAAATTGGTTTGGTCTTGAATATTTCTCAACTGCATCTCAGCAGCCCACAGCTCAATTTGCTGTCTGGACAAAGCCAATAGCGGGCGCCAAATTGTAAATTGCTCTCGTATGTCGATGCTCTGCATGGCGGCAAGTCCATGAATCCCCGCACCAGAGAGTAATCGGAGTAAAACGGTTTCGGCTTGATCTTGTTGATGATGGGCGAGAACTAAAATTTCATTGGCAAGAAGATGCTTCTGAAAGGCTGCATAACGTGCACTACGCGCTTGGCTTTCTACATTGCCTAGATCAACATCCACCGCTTGAATCACACATGGGACATCCAAGACATAACATTGTTCTTGAACAAAGCTACCCCACTGCGGACTAACATCCTGCAATTGATGATCAATATAGATGGCGCGAATGCGCTTGGGAAATAAATGAGACATCAAATGCAGTAGCAGCATGGAATCCATGCCACCACTACATCCGATTAAAAAATGAGGCTGTTCAGGCGTATCCTGAAACTCAGTTAAGACACTAGCCCTAAATTGTCGCTGCCAAACTTCATTAAACGTTGGTAACGTGCTTCGCATCGTTCATTCGCATCCATTGGTTGCAACTCAGCCAATGCATCTTTTAAAACGGTTTTTAAAGCATGCATGACTTGTTCTGGGTTGAGATGAGCGCCCTCACCTTCATCGACCACATATTCAACAATACCAATTTTCTGTAGTTTTTCAGCAGTCAATGCCAAAGCTTCGCTGGCTTGTTCTGCTTTTTCAGCTGTTTTCCATAAAATAGATGCACAGCCTTCAGGTGAAATGACTGAATAAATACTATGGGATAACATCACCACACGGTCAGCCACACCAATGCCCAGTGCGCCACCTGAACCGCCTTCACCAAGTACGGTTGCAATCACAGGCACTTTCAAGCTTGAAAGTTGTGCCAAAGAGGTTGCAATTGCTTCAGCCTGACCACGTTCTTCTGCACCCACACCTGGATATGCACCCATGGTGTCAATAAAGGTAAAGACGGGTAGATTAAAACGTTCAGCCATATCGAGTAAACGTTGTGATTTACGGTAACCTTCTGGGTTACTCATACCAAAGTTATGTTGTAACTTTTCACGCGTACTGCGACCACGGTGTTGACCCACAATCATGACTGGCTGACCATCAAAGCGAGCTAATCCACCGATCATTGCACCATCATCACCAAATAAGCGATCACCATGCAAAGCATCAAATTCGGTAAAAATTTCACTCACATAATCTAAAAATTGCGGACGCTCAGGATGACGTGCAATTTGAACCGTCGTCCATGCTTTGGATTGCGCAGCTTTATTCTTCATAGCTCAACCATAAATCCCTAATTGACCAATTTATTCATCGACAAATTGTTCTGATTGGATATCCAGCTCAACATCCCAATGCTTAAATTGCGCTTGCTCATCATGCAAGTCTGCAACCAGCAAAGGCCATTGCGCGGCATTACCAGAAACACTCAACTGCCATTGTTGCGCATTGCCTACTGTTAATTCAATGGCAGGAAGCATCTGATCGCTACGACTATGATTGAGTAAAACTGCGAGGCGAAGTAACAAACACAGATAGACTAATTTGTTGCCACCGACCTTCATCACATCAACACGTGCGTCACTGCGCAGCTTACGACGGTGATGGGCCACCAAATGTGATAGATGGTTTTGATCAATTTGCGAGAATCCCGCAATGTCAGAATGTTGCAATAAATATGCGCCATGACGATGGTAGCCCGCATGGCTAATCGCTAAACCAATTTCATGCAGATAAGCCGCTCGACGCAGTAAATCACTGTCTTCTGTGGTTAATTTTAGCGAATCCGCCACACCATCAAACAAATGCTGAGCCATGTTCACGACCCGTTCAGCTTGTTTTGGATCGGCGTTATAACGGCCCATTAACGCTTGTACAGAACGATCTCGAATATCTTCATGTTGAAAACGTCCCAGCAAGTCGTACATCACCCCTTCACGCAGGGCACCATCCGAATACACCAGTTTATCCAGTTCGAGTACATCAAAAATGGCATACAAAATAGCGATTCCGGCTGGCAAAACTGCTCGACGGTCTTCTTTTAGACCATCAAACTCCATCTCAGCGACATGTTTGTATTTGAGCAATTTTTCTTTAAGCTTATCTAAGCCGTCACGGGTGAGTTCTTCTTTTTCATTACTCCAACCCATATTTACGGTAATTTGACGACATGCTTTGATGGTTCCACTCGAACCGACCACCGTATCCCAACCCGCTTCTTTATAGGTATTGGCAATACCCGACAGCTCCTTACGTGCTGCAACCACGGCTTTATCAAAACTTTTTTGGTTAATTTCACCATCAACAAAGAAGGCTTTGGTAAATGCTACACAGCCCATTTGTAAAGATTCGGTATGAATGGGCTCAAATTCTTCACCAATAATCAACTCTGTTGAACCCCCACCGATATCAATCACAAGGCGGCGCCCACTGTTTACCATGGTATGAGATACACCCAAATAAATCAGTCGAGCCTCTTCACGACCCGCAATAATTTCGATGTGCTTCGGCAAAATTTCTGCCGCTTTTTGAATAAATTCATGTCCATTTTTGGCTTGGCGTAGCGCATTGGTCGCCACAATTCTTAAACGATTCGGCTGAACCGAACCTAAACGTCCGACAAAGCGAGATAAACAGGCCAAACCACGCTGCTGTGCGGCTTCTGTTAAGTTTTTGTTTTCATCTAAACCCGCTGCTAACTGTACTTTTTCTGACATTGACGCAACTTTTTTCACTTCGCCATGGTCCACTCGTGCAATCGCTAAGTGGAAGCTGTTCGACCCCATATCGATGGCAGCAAGTAACTCTTCATCAATTAAAAAATCAGACATGATTTAATATAAACCTATACAGAATTGTGCTTAGATTAATTCACCTCCATGCAATTTAAAAGCCATTTATGGTCAGAAATTGACGAGCTTTTAAAATTTCAGCATATATGACAATTGTGTTACACGATCAGTAACATCGTGAGCATCAATTAGACAAACTCAAACTAAAGGTTGAAAATTTAGGAATCCATCTACTCAGTGATAGCAGGCTATGACATACTATTAGCCATAAAACTATCCAAAAATTGAAACTGGAGTTATCCATGTCTGGCAATATCGTAAATACAACTGATACAAACTTCGACGCTGATGTACTGCAATCAGACGTTCCTGTGCTCGTTGACTTCTGGGCAGGTTGGTGTGCACCGTGTAAAGCCATTGCACCTGTATTAGAAGTATTGGCGAACGAATACGAAGGTAAAGTGAAAATTGTTAAAGTTGACGTCACTGCTTGTGAAGCAACGGCTGTGAACTATAACATCCGTAACATTCCTGCATTACTGATGTTCAAAAATGGAGAAGTTGTCGCTCAACAAGTGGGCGCTGCACCAAAATCGAAATTGACTGCTTTCATTGAAGAAAACATTTAAGCATCTGTTTAGATCAAAAAATGAAATACGCTGTTTAAACAACAGCGTATTTTTTTCGGCTATAAATTGACAAGTCTAACTTTCTCTCTTATATTGCATGATCAAGAGATAAAGGATTATTCAATCCTGCCATTTTCTTAAAAGACACAACACATAAGATCGCCGCTCGGCAATACAAATTGTTTTGACACATTTTTCTTTAAACAATGAATCAGTCCTCTGAATTGTTATTGTGCAAATACAATTGCGTTACTTCATTGCATGTCTGCGGCTAAATGTTGCTTCCTTTTCATCCTGTATTTTAGAATTTTTGATTCTTATCTGACCTCCTATGAATTTAACCGAACTCAAGAAAAAACCGATTGGCGAACTCATCAAAATTGCCGAATTTATGGGCCTGGAAGGAATGGCCCGTAATCGTAAGCAAGACATTATTTTTGCCATCTTAAAGCGCCATGCGATGAATGGCGAAGAGATCTTTGGTGATGGCGTTTTGGAAATTCTGTCAGATGGCTTCGGCTTCTTACGCACTGCAGCGGGTTCTTACCTTGCAGGTCCAGACGACATTTATGTTAGTCCATCGCAAATTCGTCGTTTCAATCTACGGACTGGCGACACCATTACAGGAACCATTCGTCCACCGAAAGAAGGCGAACGTTATTTTGCACTGTTAAAAGTGAACCAAATTAACTACGACACTCCTGAAAACTCACGCAATAAAATCTTGTTTGAAAACCTAACACCACTTTTCCCAACCGAGCAATTGGTGATGGAACTTGGTAATGGGACGACAGAAGATTTAACCGCACGTGTGGTTGACTTGGTTGCACCTATCGGTAAAGGCCAACGTTCAATTATCGTAGCACCGCCAAAAGCGGGTAAAACCATGTTGTTACAAAATATCGCTCAGTCGATCGTGCGTAACAACCCTGAATGCTTCCTCATCGTTCTTCTGATTGATGAACGTCCTGAAGAAGTGACAGAAATGGAACGTACTGTTCGTGGTGAAGTTATTGCATCAACGTTTGATGAATCTCCAGCTCGTCACGTGCAAGTAGCTGAAATGGTAATTGAAAAAGCTAAGCGCTTGGTTGAACACAAGAAAGATGTTGTCATCCTTCTCGACTCAATTACCCGTTTAGCACGTGCTTACAACACCGTTGTTCCTTCATCTGGTAAGGTTTTAACTGGTGGTGTGGATGCACATGCGCTTGAACGCCCTAAGCGTTTCTTCGGTGCAGCACGTAATATTGAAGAAGGTGGCTCACTAACCATCATTTCTACAGCCCTGATTGAAACTGGCAGTAAAATGGATGAAGTGATCTACGAGGAATTTAAAGGTACAGGTAACCAAGAAATTACACTGGATCGCCGTATTGCAGAAAAACGTGTCTTCCCTGCGATGAACATTAAAAAGTCTGGCACCCGTCGCGAAGAGCGCTTAATGTCTGAAGATAATCTACGTAAAGTCTGGATTTTACGTAAGTTACTTCATACCCAAGATGAACTTGCAGCAATGGAATTCCTACTTGATCGCATGAAAGAAACCAAAACCAATGATGATTTCTTTGATCAAATGAAGCGTAAAGCGACCAGCTAATCCGACCTACTTCATCTAAAAAGGCTGTCTTAACGACAGCCTTTTTATTTGGTTGACTTAGCTTACACAAAGCAACATTTCATCTCATTCTCTGTAAACTTATTTGCAAGTTTTTGATAAATAAAAATTTGAAATAAAAACCCTCATCTTTTTAAATGTTTATTTAGTACTTCTCCAATACAAACCTCATCATTGATTGTTATTTTCTGTTAAAAAAGCCCTGTTTTTAGACCTTTTTTATCACTTTTTTCATCCCAGCTAGTAGCAATTCAAAATGCGCAGTGATAGCATATTTGCAGACCAGTTAGGCTGCTCCTGCATTGTTAGTCCCTAACAAAATTAGGAACAATAAAAGCACACAACAGACTAACGTCGGTTTTTTTTAATCTCATATTTTAGAGAGTGATGCCATGTTATTCAAAAAAATCGCTATTGCTGCTGCAGTTGCTACTACTTTAGCTTTCGTTGGCTGTGCTAAGAAAGAAGAAGCTCCTGCTGCTGAAGCTGCATCTGAAGTTGCTGCTGCATCTGAAGCTGTTGAAGCTGCATCTGAAGTTGCTGTAGATGCTGCTGCTGCTGCTTCTGAAGCTACTGTTGCTGCTTCTGAAGCTACTGCTGCTGCTTCTGAAGCTACTGTTGCTGCTGCTTCTGAAGCTAAAGCTCACTAATCTCTTAGAGATTAGTCAAAAAGAGAGCCTGTGGCTCTCTTTTTTTATGCTCAAATTTTATCAAAAAATGACATTCTATTATTTTGCAAAAATTGAATCAGCCAAACGATCACCCAAAATTTTAAGCAAAAAAAAGCAGATCAATCGATCTGCTCATTTCCCACACGCTGGCGGAATTTCTGCCCTGCGCGGAAGGTTACTACACGGCGTGCAGAAATCGGAATTTCTTCACCCGTTTTCGGGTTACGACCTGGACGTTGACGTTTATCACGCAACTCGAAGTTACCGAAACCAGAAAGTTTAACTTGCTCACCAGAGATTAGCGCTTGGCTAATCTCGTCAAAGAACAACTCGACCATTTGCTTAGCTTCACGACGGTTTAAACTCGTGAGCTCACTTAGATGGTCAGCCATTTCCGCTTTTGTTAATGCTGTCATGAAGCCCTCAATGTCGCCTGATAAGTGTTTTCCAACACTTGTAAAATATGATCCATACCGGATTTAATTTCAGCATCTTCGAGCGTACGTGATGGATGTTGCCAAAGAAGTGCAAATGCCAATGAGCGCTTACCGTCTTCAACACCTTGCCCAGTGTACACATCGAATAACCAAGTCGAGTCTAAAAGCTCACCACCTGTTTTTTCGATAAGTTGCTGAATTTCACTTACATTTATCTTATCACTAATTAAAAGCGCAATATCACGTCTAACCGACGGAAAACGTGATAATTCTGTAAAATTAGATACATAAGTTTGCAAAACAGCCGATTGATCAAGTTCAGCCACCCAAGTTGTGCTCAAATCCAATGCATCTTCTAAAGATGGATGTAATCGACCAAAGTAACCAATAGATTGACCATCGACTAAAACCTCAGCAGACTGTCCTGGATGCAACCAGCTACGCTCAGAACGAACATAGTCTACTTGCACACGACCTGCTGCCAATACTTCTTCAATTTCACCTTTGAAATCAAAGAAATCCATAGCTTGAGGTTTAGCATGCCAAGTTTCTGAAGTTTTTGCACCTGTTGCAATCACTGCAAGGGTAGGAATTTGTTTCAAATCATGAATAGATTCAGCGTCTTGATAGTCAAAGCGCAAGCCTAGTTCAAAGAAACGTACACGACTTTGTTGGCGGTTTACGTTGTATTGCACACAAGGAATCAAACTAGAGAGCAGTGTTGAACGCATCACCGCTAAATCGCTTGAAATCGGGTTAGCCAAAGCCAAAGGATTCACAGCCGCATTGAGTTGCTTCTCAAGCTTTAAGTCTGCAAAGCTAAAGCTAATCGCTTCTTGATAACCCAAAGTCACGAGGGTTTGACGAAGCTGAGCTATTTCAAATTGGTCTTGATATTGAGCCAATTTCGCTTCAATTTTTGGCAAACTGATTTGAATATTGTCATAACCATGAATACGCGCAACTTCTTCAATCAGGTCTTGGTAGATCGCCATATCATAACGGTGTGAAGGCGGCACTACAGACCACTGGCCTTCTGCTTTAACCGTCACAGCACAACCTAAACGGGTTAATGCATCCGCAATAAATGCAGCATCTACGCGATAACCGAGCAATTGATCCACTTGTGCTTGTTCTAGCTCAATCGCTTCACGCTTCGGTAAAACAGCCGCTTGTTCCGCAGTCGTAATCGGACCGAACTCACCACCCGCCAATTCTGCAATCAATTGTGATGCGCGGTGCATCGCGAGCATTGGGAGTTCAAAATCCACGCCACGCTCATAACGCTGTGATGCATCAGTATGTAAGCCAAAGCTACGGGCACGACCTGCAATGGCTAATGGGGCAAAGAATGCAGACTCTAAGAAAATGTCTTGGGTTTCATCGGTAACAGATGAAGACAAACCACCCATGATGCCTGCAATCGCTAATGCTTTTTCATCATCCGCAATCACCATGACTTTTTCATTGAGCTCAACTTCTTGTTCATTCAGTAGAACCAATTTCTCCGCCGTATTCGCTTGACGAACTTGGACTGAACCTTGAATTTTTGCTGCATCAAAAGCATGGAGCGGTTGACCCAACTCCATCAGTACATAATTGGTAATATCAACCAAAATACTATGCTGGCGAATCCCTGAGCGAACCAAAGCGCGTTCCATCCACTCTGGGGTTGCTGCTTTGGTATTCACGTTTTTAATCACACGACCCAAATAGCGCGGGCAGCCTTCAGTGCTCACCACAACTTTTTTCTCATCAGCAATGGTCGCGGCAACGGCATTAATTTCAGGTGCAGTCACGGTCAGTTGGTTAATTACCCCAATTTCACGGGCAATACCACGAATACTAAAACAGTCACCACGGTTTGGCGTGATGCTGATATCAATCACATGATCATCTAAATTTAAATATTCACGAATATCCACACCGACAGGTGCATCAACTGGCAGCTCTAAAAGACCATCAATTTTATCGTCTAGATCAATTTCAGATGCACCACACAGCATACCTTGTGATTCAATGCCACGAAGTTTGCCTTTCTTGATTTTGAACTCACCTGGAAGCACAGCACCAATGGTTGCTACAGGGGCTTTCATACCAACCCGTACGTTTGGTGCACCACAAACAATTTGTAAAGGTTCACCTGAACCAATATTCACCGTGGTCACACGTAAACGGTCTGCATCGGGATGTTGCTCTACAGTCAACACTTCACCAACAACCACGCCAGTAAACGGTTTTGCCGCAGGTGATAAATCATCGACCTCTAAACCCAGCATGGTCAGTTGGTCAGATAAAGTATTGCTATCAACGGCTGGGTTAACCCATGTACGCAACCAATTTTCGCTAATTTTCATAAATTCAATGTCCTTAATCTCCCCTAACCCCTCTTTTAAAGAGAGGAAAACACACCACCGTTTTAGGTAGACCAGTCCCCCTTTATAAAGGGGGATTTAGGGGGATTTCAATAATTCTAAAATAACTGTTTAAACTATTAAGCAAATTGGCGTAAGAAACGCACATCGTTTTGGTAGAACATACGTAAGTCATTGATGCCATAACGAAGCATCGCAAAACGTTCCACACCCAGACCGAAAGCAAAGCCTTTGTATTTTTCAGGATCAATCCCTGCTGCCTGCAAGACATTTGGATGTACCATGCCACAACCAAGCACTTCTAACCATTTACCACGCTCATCCATAATATCCACTTCAGCACTTGGCTCTGTGAATGGGAAATAAGATGGGCGGAAACGTACTTTTAAATCTTTTTCAAAGAATTCATTTAATAGATTGACCAATAAACCTTTCAGTTCTGCAAAGCTGGTATTTTCAGCGACATACAGACCTTCAATTTGATGAAACATTGGCGAATGTGTTTGGTCAGAGTCACAGCGGTATACACGACCTGGGCACACAATACGAATCGGGGGTTGCTGGGTTTCCATAGTACGAATCTGCACACCCGAAGTATGGGTACGTAGCAAATGTGTCGCATCGAAATAGAAAGTATCGTGCATTGCACGCGCAGGGTGATGCCCTGGAATATTTAAAGCTTCAAAGTTGTGATAGTCATCTTCAACTTCAGGTCCAGTTTCAATCACAAAACCCGCTTTGGTAAAGAACTGACAAATACGCTCTTGTACTTGAGTAACGGGGTGAATACTACCAATCGTTTGACCACGACCCGGTAAAGTAATATCCACCGTTTCACTTGCAAGTTTTTGCGCCAACGCCGCTTGTTGTAATTGTGTTTGGCGTTCAGTTAAAGCACCGGTAATCGCTTCGCGGACTGCATGAATTTGCGCACCAAAATTTTTACGCTCTTCAGGGTCCATTTTACCTAAAGCTTTTGATTGCTCAGCGAGCTGGCTTTTCTTACCCGTAAACTGCACTCGTACTTGATCGAGTGTAGCAAGGTCCTCTGCTGCTGCAATCGCAGCAAGCGCTTCAGTGGTCAGGGCTTCCAGTGACATAGTAACTCTCAAAGCAACAATTTATAAAATTAATAAAACCCCATATTCTATCAGTTTTTAAGCACGTTGATGAAGCTCTACGATCAGGAAAATTTGTTTAGTACATGGTTTTATAATCAGGTTAAGATAGGGCCATCACAGAAGAGAACAACAAACGATGTCGCTTGATCCTATTTGGCAACAACAACTTACTTTAGTGACTTATGGCAATGAATATTTACGCCACAACCTAAGTTTCCAACGTTGGTTAGAACATGCCATTTTTGACCGACATTGCTTTCAGTTCCGTGACCTAAATAGCCAACATTTACTGGCTCAGCATTTTCAGGTATGGCTTGAAGCCTTAAAAAAACAAGGGGTCAAACAGCTCAGTCTGCATAGCTCAACATTGCTAGCAGATGAAAAGAACCCCAACTCAAATATTGAACTCCTCGCTACACCACATATTATTGTGAGCCATCAAGCACAGCAAAAAACTGCTTGGATTTTTGGTAAAGAACTGGCTGAGTGGTACAGCGCTGAACATGATTTTATAGTTCCAAAGGCACAACAAAGCTCAATCCGTAGCGAAAATTTATGGCGTTTTGAACTGAATCACAAACTCAGCAAACGCATTGAAGCGGATTTACAAACGCCGAAATGGGATGAAATCGAGAACTTTACCGAACAAGAACTATTTAGTGCGCCATTTGCACAAGATTTAGTAGAGCCAGAGACGGCAAACTTACCTTACTATGGGCAACAAGATGCCACAGATGCAGTCCACCGTCTCGCTCTTTTACCAACAGATTACGCTGCTGATTATGCACACCAAACGCTGTATCGTTTAGATACACTATCAGCATTGATCCAGACTAAGATTCAACATCCTTATAATGCAGAAGGCCAAGTACTCACGCCAGATGAGCAATTGAACTTACGTCATTTTGAGCAAAAGATTGATGATTTAAGTACCAAGTTTATCGTAAAAGTGGCCAATCACTATCAAACCGCGCAGCTCACACCCAAAGACACAACTACACCACTGGATGCACGTAATCATCCAACACCTAAATTAAGTGCGATAGAGAGCAAGCCTCATGAAATACACCATAAATCGGGGAAAACTGGGGTGTTTGCTTTAATCGTGATTACGATTTTGATCTGCCTAGTTGGCTATTATTTTGGCTTATAAGTTATTACCGAGATATCTAAGCGCTCCTCTCAATGAGCGCTTTTTTATGGATTCAATTTCTTTAGGCAGTAATTAGAAGATTGAAGGGCCGAATCTTGATTTGTACCTTATGCTGATTGGCATGTTGATTAATATAATGATTAACTGAAACCACCTCGCCTTCTAGCTCCGCATCAGGTCCATACATAATTTTAACTGACTCGCCTTTTCTGGGAATCATTTCTAATTCCACCGTAATACTTCCCTGTCCCATCCCAGTAATTTCTGCAAGCATATCCTGCTCCTTTTCTTTTTAATCTTTTTATTTATTAGGCATCGACCACCTTTGAGATTAAAGCAGATTTATGTAACTAAAGCTTAACAATTCATCTTGATCGCTGAGTATGCACTGATATTTTTTTATTTAAACGTTATGCTTTTCAACAGCCAACTGGTCTAAAAAACGACTCACCTGTTTTGGTGTCTTTAAATGAATCCACTGTATATGTTGATATTCAGGCATCTGCATCATTTTTAAGTATTTCTGTCGGTTTTTAGCATGTGTTTTGATCATCCACCAAATAATCGAGTCCCGACCAAACATCCGTAGCAAGCTTTCCCGATTATTCGAGTTTTCCCATAAATCCTGTTGCGCCCATGCCCGCTGAACCGCACGCTTCACAGAACGGTAAAGATTGACTGGAAACGGTAAGTCCAACCAAATGACAGTATCAATTTCCGCCCATTTCACAGGAATGGCGCGGGTATAGTTACCATCGATCACATAGCCCTGTGTCGCCTTTTGTACTTCTGATTCAATCTTGGCAAAGAAGACTTCATCGGGACATTCTTGCCAGTCATCAAGCCAAAATAGATTATCAAGCTCGATATAATGCAAATCCAACTTTTCGGCCAAAGCTCTGGAAAATGTAGACTTTCCCGTGGCAGAGGTTCCTACAACATTAATTTTTTTCATAACCATCTACCCAAGACTCGAAAAGAGTTAAAAACTATATCTAGAAGTTTCAATACCTAAAACATTATTAGCAATAAAATTACAATTAAAGTAATAGCCTAAAAACGTAAACACCGATATTCTCTGCACCGACAAAACAATAATTTTTAGTATTTATTCAATTAGTAAAATATAGTTATCGGAATTAAAAAGTGTATCTAAATAGAGCTTATCGCCAAATTGCTTTTGTAAGCTATGGAAATGAATATTTAAATGGTGCCGTTGATACAGAGATCCTAGATAGACATCCATTATTATTCAACCATTTTCCAATATTACGTGATACTAAATACGGTACGCTTTTATGCGGTTCTGCTTCACATCTATTGGGTCGCCTACAAGAATCCGGAGCCATAAAACTGAGTTTACATGTTGCTCAAGACTTGCATATGGAACTCAATGACTCTTCAATTTTTTATTTTTCAACCGATAAAGAAAGTTTTTGTATTGTTGTGCATTATCCTCATAATGAATATAAAGTTTTAATCCTTAGCGATGAAAAACCAACATGGCAAAGTTTTGATGAATATGGAAACAAAGATTTTTATGATTATTCCAATTATTACCAAAATGTAGAGGCATACACGTTACACCACCCATCCCCTCAAGCAATTTCTACTATAGAACAAGACTTAAAGCCAATCAATTGGGATACTTTTTTTAAAGACACAGAAGCACGTCTTTATTTTAATGATATGGCAAAACAATATGGCAGTTTTCCAATTCCATTAGATATCAATAATTGCTATGTCGGCGATTTATTCAATGATTCTATAAAAGAGCACTATCCGATATTTCCATTCACTATTCGAAAAAATTACGCTTCGAATTTGATAGAAAATACAGCTTTATTAGAACAGCAATATTCCGCTGCATCACATTCAAAAAATGAATATTCCGATTATGTTCAAATGAATAGTAACGAAAGAGATACTTTTTCAGCAGCCTATAATCAACTGACCCTACTCCGCCCACTAATTTTTAAACACTGCGCAAATCAATATCAATTTTCAGACATTAAAAATTGTAATTACTTGTCCAATATTCCCGAAACAACAAAAGATTCTTCTTTTTCTATTGAAAAAAACACCGTTCAAATTCCGACATCCAATGATGGAGTAGAAAATACCACACACCTAAAAGACATAGAACATCAAGTAGAAACAAAGAGCGTAGCTGTAAGCTCTTTTCATTTATTCAAAATCATGAAATTTTTATGGCACATCATTTGGTGTTACTGTGCATTATGGACTTTGGCTTTCTATTCCGTATCGTGGGGAAATACTTTTATACTAACGATTGCATTTTTATATGCACTTTATAAAAGCATCATTCATTCAAATGTCTTGTCCTGAAATAGATTGACAGTATTCCACTTCAAACCGAGTTAAGCAATTAGCTCGGTTTTAGTTTGCTCATACATCTGATTCGGGGTGTTCATATTTAAACTTAAATGTGGTCTATAGCAA
>NZ_MVON01000035.1:0-30943 GCF_002018925.1 Acinetobacter sp. MF4642 | reverse complement strand
CTGGGTATATTGGTTCAATAAAAAGCGTGTACACAGTGCACTGGGTTATGTATCGCCTTTTGAGTTTGAAGCAATGTACTATGATAAGATTAACCCGTTAGGTCAGGTGGCCTAACTTAAATAAAAAAGTCTCCGACAAACCCGGTACGGTTCACTACGCACTTTGCTTGCAATATAAAAAAAGTACTGCTTTGTTTTATGCTTCATGTTTGAGATGACGTGGTCTAAACCCAGTAAAGAGCAAACCAATCGCATAAGCCACGACACCCACCACACACAATCCGAGCACTTCTGCAACACGGATCCATTGTGAAACTTCACCATTATACCAAGTCAATGCATACCACAATGCCGCAATCATCATGGCGTTAGCAATACCAAACTGGATAAATAGTTTTTTCCAGTGTGCGCCAAAACGGAAAATATCGCGCTTGTGTAGATAGAAATACAACATCCCCGCATTCACGAGTGCAGAGCCCGAAGAAGCTAAAGCTAAAGCCATATGCTCTGCCTGCCAGTCAATCAGTTTAAAGAAGCCAATAAACACCACGTTTAAAATCGCATTTGCGGCAACGGCCATTAAACCGACACGGACTGGCGTTTTGGTGTCTTGCTGCGCATAAAACCCAGGTGCAAAGACCTTAATCAACATAAATGAAATCACCCCAGCACTCATACATTGCAGCGCCAAAGCCGTCATTTGCGTATCTTCAATGGTGAATTGACCGCGTTGGAACAGGGCCTGAATAATGGGGGTCGATAACATAAACAGCGCGATACTCGCTGGCACCCCCACTAAAACAATGACCTTCGCAGCCCAATCCATCATGCCACGAAACTTCGACATATCTTGCTCTGCATGACGGGTCGACAATGCGGGTAAAATCACCGTACCAATCGCTACCCCAATCAAGCCCAAAGGTAATTCAGTCATACGTTCCGCACTGTACAACCATGACACTGAACCGTCTTGCATAAACGAAGCCCAAATAGTGTTCAGGAGTAAGTTGATTTGCGTGACAGAAACACCAAATAGCGCAGGCAGCATCAATTTCATGATGCGATCCACCCCTTCATGTTTAAAATCAACTTTCGGCGGAATCAGTAACTTTTTATGCCAAAGTTCAGGAATTTGGATCGCCAGTTGCAATACACCCGCAGCAATCACCGCCCAACCGAGTGCCATAATCGGTTCTGCCATATACGGCGTCAGCCACCATGCTCCAGCAATCATCGCAACATTCAGCAATACCGGTGAAAAGGCGGGCGAAGCAAAAGAACCATAACTATTTAAAATACTGCTGGCAAATGCCGTCAACGACATAAACAATAAATAAGGAATGGTGAGGCGGAACATTGAAACCGCGAGGTCGAACTTCTCTGGATCGGCATGGAAACCTGGTGCGTATATATATAGCACCGCTGGAGCTGCAACCATGGCAATGAAGGTTAAAGCCGTCATAACCGTCATTAAACAACCAAAGACACGGCTAATCAGAATCTGAACTTCCGCATGGGTACGCCCAGTTTTATATTCGGTCAGTACTGGAATAAACGCCTGTGAGAATGCTCCCTCAGCAAATAGCCGACGGAAGAAGTTCGGTATACGAAAGGCCACCACAAAGGTATCGAAATCTTTCCCCGCACCAAAGACATTTAGTAAGACAATGTCTCGTACCAAACCCAAGACCCGAGAAAGCATGGTCATTGCACTTACAATTACGGTTGACCGCCACAGCGCCATCGTATCCACCTAGTTTTTCATTTGCCGCTATTGTAATGAAACTTCAGCGAATATTTGATTGTTTAATGTTGTTGTCGACTCTCAATTCATTGACTTTTTAACTGCTGCAAACGATTTCGATAGTCTAACCAATCAAAAAATGGGCCTGGATCGGTCTTACGTCCTGGTGCAATATCGGAATGTCCCGCCAAATGCTGCTGAATTTGAGGATAGGCCTGTTGTAAACAGGCCGTCACGTGTAACAATGTTTCATATTGGGCATCTTCAAAAGGCAAGTCATCACTGCCCTCAAGCTCAATACCAATCGAATAATCATTGCACTCTTTCTTGGCCAAATAGCTTGAGCGTCCTGCATGCCATGCACGGTCATTAAAATTGACAAATTGTAAGACTTCGCCACTTCTTAAAATCAGTAAATGCGCTGAGACTTGCATGCCTTGAATAGTCTGAAAATATGGATGTACTGACCAATCCAATTGATTTTGAAAAAATTGTTCAATATAGCCACCGCCAAACTGGGAGGGAGGCAAGCTGATATTATGGATGACAATCAGTTGAATCTCAGTATCATCAGGACGTGCGTTAAAATTAGGCGATGAAATTTGTCTCGCTCCCAGCAGTTGCCCTGCTTGCACTTGAAACGACGGAATGACCTGCATATTTTTATTCCTCAAACCCATTGCACCCTTTGGGCAATCTTTTTTAATGTCTCTCATGCTAAATCTTTCCCCGTCATTTCTCAAATTGCTCAGCGTTTGATTTTGAAATTTTCACGCCTTTTTCAGGAAAAATGCTAATATATTGCGCAATTTTCATGGCTTCTATAAAGATACGGACAATCGGATGAGCATATCGCAGCAACTGCTTGAACAATCTATTCAACTGAATATTCAACAGGCATTACAAGAAGACATCGGTAATGGTGACATTACAGCACTTTTAACACCTGAAGATGAACAAGCGACTGCGACCATTATTAGCCGTGAAGATATGATTCTTGCAGGTCAACCTTGGGTCAATGCATTAATTGCGGCTTTTGATTCCAGTGTGCAAATCACGTGGCTAAAAAACGATGGCGATCTGGTTTTTGCCAATGAAACCATTTTTAAACTGGCAGGTTCAGCACGCAGCTTACTTACGGTTGAACGCCCTGCACTCAACTTTGTACAAACACTATCTGCTGTAGCCAGCAAAACAGCGGAATATGTCAAACAACTGGATGGCTTAAACACCAAGTTGCTCGATACCCGTAAAACCCTACCGGGTCTGCGTATTGCCCAGAAATATGCTGTCGCAGTCGGCGGCGGTCAAAACCATCGCTTAGGCTTATTCGATGCTTTTTTAATTAAAGAAAATCACATCATGGCGGCAGGCGGCATCGCCCAAGCCATTGCCAAAGCGCATCAAATTGCCCCAGGCAAACCTGTCGAAGTCGAAGTTGAAACCTGGGCGGAATTAGAGCAAGCATTGGAAGCCCAAGCTGATATCGTGATGTTAGACAACTTTAGCCAGCAACAAATGATTGATGCGGTCAAGCATGTTGCAGGACGTTGTAAATTGGAAGCATCAGGGAATATCACCATTGCCAATTTACGTGAAGTCGCAAGCACAGGCGTGGATTATATTTCGATGGGTGTATTGACCAAAGATGTCAAAGCAGTCGACCTTTCTATGCGTTTTAATGCTTAATTCTAGTAGTTCGCATTCAATCCACACCCAATAAAAAACGCACTCTCAAGTGCGTTTTTTATTGGGTTAAAACTTACCAGCCCAGTGCTTGCTGCTGTTTTTTCACCAATTCTTGAATGCCCTTTTCCGCCATTTCTAACATGGCATTGCACTGTACACGGGTAAAGGGTTTATCTTCTGCCGTGCCTTGAATTTCAATAAACTCGCCAGCTTGGGTCATGACCACGTTTAAATCCGTTTGGCAGTTTGAGTCTTCTTCATAGCACAAGTCTAAAAGTACTTCGTCTTGGAAAATACCGACTGAAATTGCAGCCACTAAGCCTTTTAATGGATCTTGCTTAATTTTCTTTTTCTCAAGCAATGTGTTCATCGCATCAATGAGGGCCACCGCAGCACCGGTGATCGCAGCAGTACGTGTACCACCATCCGCCTGAATCACATCACAGTCGATGGTAATGGTATTTTCACCGAGTTTTTTTAAATCCACCATGGCGCGTAGACTACGACCAATCAAACGTTGGATTTCTTGAGTACGACCACTTTGCTTACCACGCGCAGCCTCACGGTCACTACGGGTATGCGTCGAACGCGGCAACATGCCATATTCAGCGGTTACCCAGCCCTGACCCTTGCCTTTTAAAAAGCGTGGTACTGAGTTATCAATACTTGCCGTACAAAGAACTTTGGTATGACCAAACTCAACCAATACCGAACCTTCCGCATAACGTGTGTAGTTACGAGTAATGGTGACATCACGTAATTGATCTAATGTTCGTTGGTCGATACGCATAATACGCCCTTCATCTGACTTAATAGGTTGGCGCATAGTATAGCAGAAGCAGACCCAAAGCATTTGTCTGACTGCATTGCATTTGTAATTGATCACCTGCTTCCCTACCCATCCATATTCTTTGTTAAACTGAAGCTTAAAAGAGGCTGAGGCAATCATCTATGTCGATTCGGGAAGAGCGTAAACAACAAAGCCGCCAAGCTTTGCTGAATGCTGCATTACAACTCAGCACCTCGGGACGTTCCTTTGCTCGCATTAGTCTCCGTGAAGTCACTCGCCAAGTGGGTTTAGTACCGACCGCGTTTTATCGCCACTTTAATGATTTGGATGAGTTAGGACTTGAACTGGTCGATCAAGCGGCGCTCCACATCAAAAGTATGTTAACCCAATTGGGACAAAGCTATGTTTATGGGCCACATGCCACGATTGAGCATAGTCTAGACTTATTTTTTCATGCTGTAGAGCAACATCCTGAACAGTGGATTTTCTTGATTGGAGAACGCTGGGGTGGGTCAGCCTTGATCCGTGCAGCCGTTGAGCGAGAAATTGCCTTTTTAATCGATGACTTCGCCCATGAATTAACCCGTATTGAAAGCATGCAACATATTCATGACAGCGAAGACCTCAAAGTATTGGCCAATATTTTAATGGATGCCTCTTTTAACTGGGCCATGCGCTGGATTGGTTTGAGTCGAGATGTGGCTCCCGATAAACTCCAACAGCAGCAGGCTGAATTTAAACTACAAACCATCGTGCAGATTCAACTCATGTTCCGTGGAATCTCCAATTGGCAACGACCATCTGCTCAAACCAAACACGCCAATCCGACTTTGCATTAAGCCGTTCGCAGACGCAATTTTGGTGTATTACAAAATTTTTAATGCACTTTACTCAAACTTGGATGCTTTTTCACTATCATAGAGCCAGTTTTTTCATCTGTAGCTCCTATGCGTTTTTTTCTTTTTTTAGCGGCGAGTGTCTGTATTGCCTTGGCATGGCTATTGCCCATTCATTATCGACCTTGGGTCACCTATACAGGTGAATTGTTTGCATTTTTATCTTTATTTGCACTCTCTGCCTTATTTTTAAAAGAAAAACTCTTGCTCCCGAAAGTGAGTCTGCCGCTATTGCTGTTGAGCCTCGTGCCCTTCATTCAGTACGGTTTTGGCGAGCTGTTCTTTTTCAGCAAAGCACTGATGTGTGGCTTATATATCTTTGCATTCTGGTTGAGTATGGTTTTAGGCTTTAATCTGAGCCAAAAACCCTTAGAACGTGAGCAATTATTTAGTGGTCTGTGTAGTGTATTTTGGTCGGTCGGTCTGGTGACAGCGGTCATCGCCACTTGCCAATGGCTCAATATTGAACAGTACATTCCTGGCATGACCGCTTTAAAAGGCGATCGTCCTTATGCCAACTTTGCTCAGCCGAACAATATGGCAAGCTTTCTGATGCTGTCCTTACTCGGCACACTGTACCTATTTGAAAAGAAAAAATTCAACTCGATTCTGCTGTGCGCAAGTGCTGCATTGATGTTATTTGCGGTAGCCCTGAGTCAGTCCCGCACATCATGGGTCGCAAGTATCTGTGTACTGCTGTATTTGCTCTATCAGCAGTACAAAGGTGTGATTCAACTGAAGTGGTATAGTGCCCTCGCATGGTTTGCGTTGTTCATTGCATTTACTGCGTTTATTCCACAACTCAATCACCTGTTGGCTCAGTTGTCTAATGTCGAAGTGACCCAAACCCGTGATGCAGTTGCGCGAGCAACGGGCGATATGTCACGTCTTGCCATTTGGCAACAGATGCTCCATGCCATTGCTGAGCGACCTTGGTTAGGTTATGGTTGGCATCAAACCAGTGTGGCTTACACCCTAATCAGTGATCAGTTCCAAGGCCCCGTTTGGGTGAAAAGTGCGCACAACTTCATTCTCGACTTTATTGTGTGGAATGGATTAGTGATTGCGATTCCATTTTTTGCCTATCTCAGTTATTGGGGCTATCAACTGCAAAAGCATGCGACATCGCTCGAATCTGTGATTGGCCTTCTGATGGTCGGCGCTTTACTGATTCACGGTATGCTTGAATTCCCGTTGTTCTATGCTTATTTCTTACTACCACTCGGGTTGATTCTAGGGATCATTCAATCCCAGCAAAAAGTGAAAACGTGGACTTTACCGAGCTTTGCCATGCCGATCACATTTACTGTCTGTGTGGTCTTGGTCGCACTGATTATTCGTGACTATGAGTTGATGGTACCAAAGCTGAATCAAGCTTCTCGTTATGAACACACCCCTGAAAAGTTCACCAATCACGATCATATTTTACTGCTGTCGGAGTTTAACCGCCGCATTGAATGGATTCAGTTAAATCCATACAGCAAAGTCAGCCCTGAGCAAATACGTGACTATGAGGAAATGGTGCTGAACTACCCGATTCCCTATGATTTGACCAAATTTGCCAAACTCTTGGCCTTTAATGGCTATGAAGCCGAAGCCCGCCATCAACTTTGGCGCTTAAAAACCTTAAGAAAAATTGAGCTGCGTTATGAGGATTTATTACAACCTGCATCAAGTGTGCAATAAACATCGTTAACGCATAAAAAAGCCTGCATCAGCAGGCTTTTTTAACTGAATAAGGACTTACAAACAGATTCAGCTTATTTTGCAGCACGTTCTTTTTCAATCAAGTAATCCACGACTTGAGTCACTTTAGCATCTTCACCTTGCACAATATATTTACCATTCACCGTCACCGCAGGAACACCACTGAGTTGATAACGCTTGGCCAAATCTTGTGCTTGGGCAATTTTTGAAGTGATCGCAAATGATTTATAAGTGCTGTTAAATTTCGCTTCAGGAATACCAAACTGAGTATAGAACTTGGCTAAAGCAGGTTGCTCTAGAATCGGTTGATTTTGATCATGAATGGCATGGAATAAAGTCAAGTGGGTCTTTTTACGTACACCCAAGGCCTCAGACACATAATAAGCTCGCGCCGCTTGCTCCCACACTGGATTCATGGCTGCTGGGGTACGCACGAAACGCACATCTTTCGGTAGTTTTTTCAACCAAGTCTGCATATGGGGTTCAAGTTTAAAACAGTGACCACAGCCATACCAAAAGAATTCGCGGACTTCAATTTTTCCTGGCACTTCCACCTGTACAGGTGTTGGTACGACGATATAGTCCTGACCTGCCACAAAATTTGCAGCCAATGCACTACCAGAAATAGCGAAAACAGCGGTTGCTAAGCCACTCAAAAGGAGTTTTTTCATTGAACTTATTGTCCTCAAAATCATTATGATAAGTTTATGCAAATACTATAAATCAAATATGCCAAATTCGTTTTCATTCTGTGAACTTTTTTCAGGCTTTTATCGCTTTTTCTAGAATAAACGCTACACTAAGCCCTATTGAACGTTTTAAATATCATGACTTAAATTGAGGTGCCGACGATGTCGCAACTGAATGTTGATCCACAAGAAATTGCCAAATTTGAAGCATTTGCTGCCATATGGTGGGATCAGCACTCGGAGTTCCGTCCTTTACATATGATCAACCCTTTGCGCTTTAACTGGATTGATGAACATGCAGGTGGACTCAGTGGAAAAAAAGTCCTTGATGTCGGCTGTGGTGGCGGAATTTTAGCTGAAAGTATGGCACGTCGTGGTGCAGATGTGCTCGGCATTGATATGGGCGAAGCCCCCCTGAATGTGGCGCGTTTACATGCAGAACAAGAAGGTGTTGAGCATATCGAATATCGCCAAATTCCAGTTGAACAGCTCGCAGAAGAACAAGCAGGACAATACGATGTCGTGACCTGCATGGAAATGTTGGAACACGTGCCCAATCCTGCCTCAATCATTGCAGCCTGCCATAAACTGGTGAAACCAGGCGGTCATGTATTCTTCTCCACCATTAACCGTAATCCCAAAGCCTACCTGTTTGCTATTATTGGCGCTGAATATGTACTGCGCATGTTAGCCAAAGGCACCCACGATTATCAAAAATTCATTAAGCCCTCTGAACTGGCACATGATATTCGCGGCGCAGGGCTCAAACTGAAAGACATGACGGGTTTACATTACAATCCATTGACCAAACGCTATTGGTTAGCGCCGAATGTCGATGTCAATTACATGGTCTATACCGTCAAAGAAGGTACTGCATGAAAGCCGTCTTATTTGACCTTGACGGCACACTGATCGACACTGCCGCCGACTTTATTCGCATTATTCAAGACATGTGCCGTGAAAAAGGCGTCGCTGTGGTCGATGCAGACCTAATCCGTAGCCAAGTCTCTGAAGGTGCGCGGGCGATGGTGAAATTGGTTTATCCAGAACTTACCGTCGAAGACCCGATTTTTCTGGCACATCGTCAGCGTTTTTTAGACACCTACGGTGCCGATATTGCAGTAGATACTGACCTGTTTTCGGGCATGTATCCACTTATTGAAAAACTTGAAAACCAAGAGATTCCTTGGGGCATCGTCACCAATAAACCGCGTTGGCTCAGTGAAGCATTATTAGACGCGCTGAATTTGACAGAGCGCTGTGCGGTTTTAGTCTGCCCAGAGGATGTCTCGCAGACCAAGCCTGATCCTGAGCCGATGTATTTGGCTGCCAAGCACATCGCGACTGCACCTCAAGACTGTATCTATGTCGGCGATCATCCACGTGACATCGATGCGGGTCGTAACGCGCAGATGTATACCATTTTGGCCGCTTATGGTTATTTACCATTCGCGCACAAAGATGACTTAACAGCGTGGCAAGCAGATTGTATAGTGAAGACTGTGGCTGAATTGGACGATGTTATTCAGTCTCTTGTGAGTCAAACTATACCGTCCAATTCACTGACTTGATCACAATTAAAAAATCACAATAACGAGGAGGTAATGATGAAATATTCAGAATATCAACCTCGCCCCGATCTGCTCAAAGATCGCATCATCTTAATTACAGGTGCGGGCGATGGTATTGGTCGTGCTGCTGCATTAAGTTATGCCCTACACGGCGCAACTGTGGTGCTGCATGGGCGTACCTTAAATAAGCTCGAAGTCATTTATGATGAAATTGAAGGCTTAGGTGCGCCGCAACCTGCAATTTTACCCTTGCAGCTGTCGAGCGCCTCTCCTCGTGATTATGAATTACTGGTCGACACCTTAGAACGCCAATTTGGGCGCCTAGATGGTATTTTGCATAATGCAGGCATTTTAGGTGAGCGCACTGAACTGGAAAATTATCCTGTCGATGTCTGGGATGATGTCATGGCCGTCAACTTGCGTGCGCCATTCGTTATGACTCAAGAGTTAATGCCACTCCTGAAAAAATCTGAGCATGCCTCCGTGGTTTTTGCCAGCTCAGGTGTCGGGCGTGAAACGCGTGAACGTTGGGGCGCATATTCGGTGTCTAAGATCGCGATTGAAGCGGTCAGCCAACTGTTTGCTAAAGAAAATACCTCACCGAATATCCGCTTTAACTGTATCAATCCGGGAGCTACGCGCACTGCAATGCGTGCTAAAGCCTATCCCGATGAAGATCCAAAAACATTGCCAACGCCTGAAAATATCATGCCTGCCTACCTGTACCTGATGGGCGATGATAGTTTACATATGAATGGTCAAAGTATTGATGCACAAGACTAAAATGTGTCACTCAAGAGGAAGCTTCGGCTTCCTTTTTTTATGTATCAAACTGAAGCTTTGTCATCTGCAACATGATCTCAAGTTCTGAAAAGGTTGTCTTTTTTCAATTTTTGCGGATACTGATGCCCAACTCCATTTTTGAAGCATATGCCATGACGGACTTGAGCAATATCACTGTACAACCCACTGAAGATGGTATGGTTAGCCTGTTGATTGACCAACAACCCATTTCAGAAAAATATGGGATGAAGTTTGAAGCCAGTATTGTGGAGGAACTTCAAGCGCTGGAAAATGGTGCCACCCTGAAACTTTTCGACCAGTTTGTTTTTGCCCATACCGACTTGAACTTTGAACATAGCTATCACTACGTCACGGTCATTGCCAAGGATGATGAACAATACAAAGCCAAGAAAAGCTTTGTTTATCGCATCAAAATTGAGGGGCAACCCGACATTGAGCATGCCATCAGTAAAAATGGTGAACCGATGACCACAGCAGATGTACGTGAATTTATCCAAGCGCATGTGCAGAAGTCATTGAGTGATTATACCGACCTCAACTACGCTTATTAAGCCGAATCAGCCAAGTTGAAAACTCAGCTTGGCTAGCTCGATATTTTAAATCGTATTTTTAAATTATTTTAATAAAAATATTCGGTTTTTAAGATCAATATTTCCTATTTATCATTCTGATTGATCAAAAATTGAAAATAAGGATGCAGCATGGCTGATTTGCAACGTAAACATGACACCATTCGTCATATCCATAATTTACAACTCCCCGATAGCCTGATTGGTGCTTTAGAGGATGCCAGCCAAGCTGAAGCAGTGGTTCATTCAATCCGTTCATTACAACATCTGGCGCAGCAGTGGAATTAAAGAATGCTCTATGCATTCTTTGACAAAGGGGGATCTGAGCCCTCAAAATGAGTCAAAAATCAGAAGATACAGACTGTTTGCTTTGGACTTTGGCGCAATTGATGATTTAATTCAGGCTTAGAATTGGGCATAATCTTCTTAATATCTCTGCATTTGTTAATAAATACCCAATTCATCTTCACAGTTTCTCTGCATTTTTTTCGTACATTATAGGAAAGAATGAAATTACCTTAATGAGGATTCAACATGAAAAAGATTTTGACAGTATTGGCAATCTCTTTCAGTGCTTTGATGGCAAGCAGTCTCAGTACTGCTGCCCCTCAGTTTGACTACGATCATCCACGCTATGGTAATGAGCCACGCGGACGTGACTTTCGCGATTCAGATGATGACGATCAACAAGATCGTCGACGTATGCGCGAAGAGCGCGGTGTCAAACGTTTACAACAGCATAAATGGCAACAAGGTTATGTCATGCCACAGCATTACCGTGGTAACGGCTATAAAGTCGAATATAAAGACCATAACCTTCCAAAGCCAAACCGAAATCAGCAGTGGTACAAAATCAACAATGACTACATCTTAGTCGACGCAGACAGCAACAATATTCTGCGGATTATGGGGCTTTAATTTACGCTTCATTTTGTACAATTCAGCGACATTATTATTAAGACCTGAATCAACACCCTTTCACCCGCTTTAGCACGACTGCATACTCCTCTTAAGAGACCACAGTCAGGCACAGCATGGAGGGCGTTGTTTCAGGTTTTTTATGCGCCAAAGCTTTAGTTTGTAAGCATTGCAGAAAAACAACACTCTCCTCAGTCTCTTCATACATTTCACAATTCACCTAAATAGCCCTCACGTTTTCTCTAGAGTTATTCGCTAATTTTGAATGATCGAAACAAGACTCATACTGGATGAAAGCAATGAAAAAAATTCTGACTGCAATCACACTCTCTTTAGGCGCACTCATGGCTACATCTGCAATGGCAGCACCACAGTACTATGACCGCTCGCATGATCATGACTCTGGTCGGGATCATCGCGATGACCGCCGTTGGGACAATGACAACCGCTACCAAAACAAACGTGTCAATCCAAGCCGTGACTGGCGCTCAGGTCAAACTTTGCCACGTGGCTATGATTCATCACGTTACCATGTCAGTGATCGAGAAGCACGTCGCCTACCCAACACTGGGCGCTACCAACAGTGGTATAAGGTCAATGGTGACTATGTTTTAGTCAATGAACGCAATAACCGTATCCTACGTATTATCGGTTAATTCTGGCTGGTGTCGCAAAACCGATTGAACACCTGAACATTGCTTCAGGTGTTTTTCTATTTAAGACTTCCTCTTCTGCATTTTTTGATTAAAATCATTCTAAGCAGTTCATTTTGAGACAGGCATGCACGAAAATTCCATCGAAACACATCACAGTACAACTTTGCAGTATGTGCATTGGTTTCGACATTCTGCGCCTTATATCAATGCTCACCGTAATAAAACCTTTGTAATCATGTTTGATGGTGAAGCAGTTCAGCATGATAACTTTCAACATATTATTCACGATATTGCCTTACTGCATTCACTCGGGATTCGCCTGATCTTGGTGCATGGCGCGCGTCCGCAAATCAACCACAACTTAAAACAAAGCCAGATACAAACGCCATTTCATCAACATCGCCGCGTGACCACGCGAGAATCCCTAAGTTGCGTGATGAATGCGGTAGGCTCAATTCGTTTGCAAATTGAAGCCTTACTGTCGATGGGGTTGGCCAACTCACCGATGTATGGTGCACGCATTGATGTAGTTTCAGGGAATTTTGTTACAGCCAAGCCCTATGGCATTCGCGATGGGGTCGATTTTCAGTTAACCGGCGAAGTTCGTACGGTCGATACCGATGCCATTCAACGCCATTTGGATAATCACAATATTGTGCTGCTCGGACCAACTGGCTATTCCACCACAGGCGAAGTGTTCAACCTACTGGCAGAGGAAGTGGCGACCCGTACAGCGATTCATCTTAAAGCGGATAAACTGATTTTCTTGGGCAAACAACATGGTCTGCTCAATGAACATGGTCAGTTGCAACGCGAAATTTCGCCACACAAGCTCGATGCACAAATTGAGAAATACCAAGATTCGAATCCAGACATTGCCTTGCATTTACGCGGTGCCAAAAAAGCCTCGACGGATGGCGTCCATCGCGTCCATCTGATTTCCTATGCTTATGATGGTGCCTTGGTTGAGGAGCTCTTCACGCGTGATGGTTCGGGCACCATGATTACCGACGCCCATTATGAAGAAGTCCGTATGGCCAACATTCAAGATGTCGGCGGGTTGATTAACCTATTACGCCCACTTGAAGAAGAAGGCATTTTGGTTTATCGCTCACGTGAACGTCTCGAAAACGAAATTGGGCAATTTGCGGTGATTGAACGTGATGGCATGATCTTGGCCTGTGCTGCGCTTTACCCACTACCAGCGGCAGAGGGTGAAATCCGCAGTGCCGAAATTGCCTGTGTCGCAGTCGATCCTAGCTATCGCAAATCTAATCGTGGCAGCCAAATTTTGCATTATCTCGAAGGTAAAGCCCGCAGTATGGGCATTCAACAGTTGTTTGTACTGACCACACGTACTGCACATTGGTTCTTAGAACATGGCTTTGAAACGGCCAATGTAGATGAACTTCCCAATGCACGCCAAGCCTTATACAACTATCAGCGCAACTCACTCGTCTTTAAAAAGCCACTTTAAGTGGCTTTTGCAGGATTATGGATATCTTTATTTCTCATATCTTTATCGAGAAAACACCGCAAAAATCGCTCAAATCTATATTGCGTGAAAGACTAAGCTTATTCCAAAAATAAAAATACCTTTTAAATAATAAATATCAATTAGTTAATCTCAATAAATTTTATATTTTATGTTTTTTATATTGCTGTTTTTTACATAAGTTTTGCACTTTTGTTTTTATCTTTTTTTTTCATGTCTAAAGCCCGATTTCTTATTTTTTCTGAAAAGAAATGCCCATTAGCGTATGTGTTCACCAACTCAGTCACCTTATTTATTTGGAGTTATGAAACACATGAGCACTTCTCGAGCACAGTTCTGGATCAAAACAAGCGTTCTTTCTGCAGCA
The DNA here is from genome assembly GCF_002018925.1 of Acinetobacter sp. MF4642. Lineage (NCBI taxonomy): Bacteria > Pseudomonadati > Pseudomonadota > Gammaproteobacteria > Moraxellales > Moraxellaceae > Acinetobacter > Acinetobacter sp. MF4642. The sequence continues at coordinate 17,048 of NZ_MVON01000035.1, read as the reverse complement.
GTCGTGGGTGCCATGATGTTATCTGGATGTGGGAAAAAAGAAGCTGAAACCGTCACACTGAATATTGGCTTTCAAAAATATGGCATTTTGCCCATCGTCAAAGAGCGTGGCACTTTAGAAACGGTGCTTAAAGCACAAAATGTCCAAGTCAAATGGGTCGAGTTTCCTGCAGGTCCACAACTCCTCGAAGGTTTAAATGTCGGCAGTGTGGTCTTTGGTGAAGCAGGTGAAGCGCCTCCAATTTTCGCACAAGCTGCAAATTCGAACTTGGTTTACATTGCCAACCAACCTGCTGCACCTAAAGCAGAAGCACTGATCGTACAAAAAGACTCAAAGATTCAGAGCATTCAAGATTTAAAAGGCAAACGGATCGCACTCAACAAAGGTTCAAATGTGCATTACCTGCTACTTAAAGTATTAGAAGCGAATAACCTCAAACTTTCTGATATTGAAGCAGTCTATCTACCCCCATCAGATGCACGTGCTGCGTTTGAACGAGGTGCAGTCGATGCATGGGTCATTTGGGATCCCTTCTTTGCTGCCGCTGAACACCAAATCTCAGCACGTGTGATTGCTACCGGAGAAAACTTAGTCAGTAATCATCAGTTCTATTTGGCCGATCGTAAGTTTGCCGAAACCCATCCAGAAGTTTTAAAAACAGTCGTGAATGAACTCAACACCACCACACAGTGGGTCGAACAAAATCAACAACAGGCAGCTAAATTGTTAGAAAAACCGACAGGCTTGTCTTTAGACATTTTACAAAGCTCGATTGGTCGTATGGGCTTTGGCGTTCAACCCATTTCAGCCGAAGTCGCAAAAAAACAGCAGTACGTTGCGGATGCTTTCTATCAACAAAAACTCATTCCAAACCAGCTGAATATTGACGCTGCCATTATTAAACAAAAATAACGAGATCATTATGAAAACACTTAAAACAGTTTCCAGTATTGGTATCGTCACCTTGAGTCTTGGACTCGGGGGATGCCAAAAGCAAGACACGGCAGCAACAAATACTTCTGAAAAGCAGGCAGCAGATCCAGTTAAAACCCTGTCGATTGGCTATCAAAAGTCGTCTTTGAACCTGTTGGTCGCACGTGAGCAAAAATTATTTGAGCAACAATTTCCTCAAGCCAAAATTGAATGGAAAGAGTTCCCTGCTGGCCCACAAATGTTAGAAGCCTTGGCCGTCGGTGCAGTTGATTTTGGCTCTGTGGGCAATACCCCACCGATCTTTGCTCAAGCTGCTGACAAAGAGCTAAGCTACGTCGGCTATGAGCAAGTTCCAGCCAATGCTCAAGCGCTGTTGATTGCTAAAAACAGTCCCATTGATTCAATTCAAGACCTAAAAGGCAAACGGATTGCGGTTCAACGCGGCTCAAGCGCGCATGAGTTACTGGCGAAAGTTCTACAAAAAGCAGGGCTCAGTTGGCAGGACATTCAACCGATTTGGCTGCCGCCTGCGGATGCACGTGCCGCGTTTGATAAACAATCCATAGATGCATGGGCCATTTGGGAACCCTACCTCAGTGCAGCAGAGCAAGATGCACATGCCAACGTCTTGATTGATGGCACGGAATTTCCACAAACCTATTCTTTTTATATTGGTAACCCCAAGTTCATTCAGACCTATCCTGAGGCCACCGCTCAGTTCATTCACGGGCTAAATTTGGCAGATCAATGGGTGCTAAAAAACCAAACGCAGGCACTTTCGGTCTATACCCAAAGTACGGGTTTACAGCCCTCTATTGCCCAACGCGTCATCGACAAACGTCTGAAGCCTTCACCAATTCAAACCCTGACGCCTGAGGTGGTGCAAGCACAACAACAAATTGCGGATTTGTTCCAACAAGTCCAGCTCATTCCGAAACACATTCAAGTTCAAAGTACCGTTTGGGTTGCACCGAGCAAACCTTAAACGACTCTATCTAAGGATTTTTTAAAATGAAAATTTTCTGGTTTATCCCAACTCACGGTGACAGTCGCTACTTAGGTACCAGCAAAGGTGCTCGTCAAGTGGACCATGCATATATGAAACAGATTGCGGTTGCTGTGGATCATTTGGGTTATGAAGGCGTACTGATTCCAACGGGTCGTTCATGTGAAGATCCATGGTTGACCGCAGCCAGTCTGATTGATGCCACAAAAAAATTAAAATTCTTGGTTGCATTACGTCCAGGCGTGACCACTCCGGCACTGGCTGCACGGATGGCAGCCACCTTTGACCGTCTCTCCAATGGTCGGGTTTTATTGAACTTGGTGACAGGTGGCGATGAAAAAGAACTGCAAGGCGATGGCGTTTATGAAGACCACTCGACTCGCTATAAAACTGCCAATGAATACGTCAAAATTTGGCGTGAGATTTTAACCCGCTCCCATACAGGTGAAAGCTTTACCTTTCACGGCGAACGTCTAAACATAGATGATGCCAAACTGCTGTATCCGCCTGTGCAACAACCCTACCCTCCACTTTGGTTTGGCGGCTCATCGGATGATGCCATCGAGTTAGCCACTGATCAGGTCGACACGTATCTGACATGGGGTGAACCTCCTGCTGCAGTCAAAGACAAAATTGACACTGTCCGTGCCAAAGCCGAAGCCAAAGGCCGTACGCTCAACTATGGTATTCGTCTGCATGTGATTGTGCGTGAAACCAATGAACAAGCATGGCAAGCGGCGGAAGAGCTTATTCAATATGTCGATGATGCCACCATTGCTGCAGCACAGGCCAAATTTAAGAGCATGGACTCGGTCGGTCAACGTCGCATGGCTGAACTACATAATGGTGACCGCAGCAAACTTGAAGTGTCCCCAAACCTTTGGGCAGGCGTAGGTCTGGTTCGTGGGGGTGCAGGTACGGCATTGGTCGGTGACCCTGAAACGATTGCAGCCCGTATTCAAGAATATGCCGACTTGGGCATCAGCACCTTTATTTTCTCAGGCTATCCACATCTTGAAGAGTCGATTCGTTTTGCCGAGTTGGTGTTTCCACTCCTGCCGCTCGAAACTCAAGCAAAGTTGGCACAACCAAATTTAACAGGCCCCTTTGGTGAGATTGTGGCAAACAACTACACACCCGATGAAAACAAAAAAAACAAAGTGATTCAGGAGCCTGCCTAATGTCCAAAATTGTTTCAGTGCAAACCCTCCAACAGGAAAAGGTTTCACGTGGAACTCAGTTAGGGCAGCTATTGCTGCCTTGGCTCTTTCCTATCGGCTTGATTGTGCTTTGGCAAATTGCCTCCAGCACAGGAATTTTAGAAAGTCGGATTTTACCTGCACCAACGGCAGTGGTTACTGCTTTTTGGCACCTGCTACTGAGTGGTGAACTATGGAAGCATGTGCAAGTTAGTGCAGGCCGTGCCTTACTCGGCCTATTGGTGGGTGGGGGGTTAGGGCTCTTTCTGGGTTTGTTAAATGGTTCATCGAAAACGGCGTCAACCCTACTCGACACCACCCTACAAATGATCCGAAACATTCCTGCACTGGCACTTATTCCGTTGGTGATCTTATGGTTCGGGATTGATGAAACCGCCAAGCTGTTCTTGGTTGCGGTCGGGGTCTTTTTTCCCATTTACATCAACACCTATCACGGCATACGTTCGGTAGATCCACAACTGATTGAAATGGGGAAAAGCTATGGTTTGACCCGTTGGCAATTATACAAAGAAATTATTTTACCAGGTGCGATGCCCTCTATTTTAGTCGGACTACGCTTTTCACTGGGTTTGGTGTGGGTCCTGCTAATCGTTGCCGAAACCATTTCAGCCCAAGCGGGCATCGGTTATATGACCATGAATGCGCGTGAATTTTTACAGACCGACATCGTTTTAGTGGGGATTTTACTATATGCCCTACTTGGAAAATTGGCTGATGTACTGGCCGTCACATTAGAAAAATACCTGCTGCGCTGGCATGCAGGATACCAAAAATAAGGAGTTTGAGATGACTGATTTAAGCCTTGGTCGCCATGCCAATATTCCATCGCCGCCAAATCACAATCAAGACATTAACCCTCAAGCGGTGCTTGGGGCCGAAATTATTATCGAACAACTGCATAAGTTTTATGGTTCAGTTAAAGTCCTTGAAGACTTAGATCTGCATATTCAGCCGGGTGAGTTTTTAGCCATTGTCGGACGCAGTGGTTGTGGTAAAAGTACCCTGCTGCGCCTGATTGCCAACTTAGAACAACAAAGCTACGGCGAAATTAAGTTTAAGTCCGCACGACACCTCCGCGAAGGGATTACCGCAGACGATATACGGGTCATGTTCCAAGATCCACGACTGTTACCATGGCGCTCAATTGAACAAAACGTACAACTAGGGTTGCCGAAACAACAACATGCCACTGCCTCGGGTTTGCTTGAAAAAGTCGGACTCAAAGAAAAAGCGGGACTTTGGCCTTCACAGCTCTCTGGGGGACAGCGTCAACGGACCGCTTTGGCACGGGCTTTATCGCATAAGCCACGGATTTTATTGCTCGATGAACCTTTGGGAGCACTCGATGCCTTAACCCGCTTAGACATGCAGAATTTGATTGAAAAATTATGGACGGAACAGGGCTTTACCGCCATTTTAGTCACCCATGATGTTAGTGAGGCTGTTCAACTGGCCGATCGGATTATTTTGCTAGACCGTGGCCATATTGCCAAAGAGTTTCAAGTCGACCTGCCCCGCCCTCGTGTCAAAGATATGCAGTTCAATACCCTTGAACAGCAGGTGTTAAATGCGGTTTTAGCCACATAAGTAGACTAAAAAATCCTTAGCTTGGGGGGCTAAGGATTTTTTATGCTGAATTTCAGTAAAAAAAGCAGAAGACTGTCATATGACTTAAGCATACTTTAGTTTAAATAATGTAATAAATTTCACGTTATTTTTATCAAAACATGCCACTTCACATTGAATCATTTCATATAGTTTAGACAAAATAGTTTTTATATAATTATATTTTATTGGACAACTTTTAGAATTTATCGCAATTTAAGAGCCAATCTACAGAATAAATGATCATTATTCAAAAAATTAAATTTCCACTTTGTGCACAAATCTGATGATTTGCCGTACAATTTGTCCTTCCCCCTTTTTATTGTTTTTTAAATTAGAGAATGGAACAGAAAAAGAGTACTCAAAAACGCCACCAGCTGCTGAATGCTGCACTAGACGTCTTCTCACTCTATGGATTTAATGGAGCAAGCTTAGATGAAATCGCACAGATTGCTGAAATGCACAAATCGAATATTTTCTATTACTATGAAAATAAAGAAGCTTTGTACGTTGAAGTTTTAACGACGGTTTTACAAAAATGGTTAGCCCCACTACAGATGTTAGAAGCTGACTTAGAGCCGGAAGAAGCGATCACCAACTACTTATTGCAAAAAATTGAGGTTTCTCGGACTCAACCGAAAGCGTCTCGCTTGTTTGCTTTAGAAGTGATCCAAGGAGCGCCGCATATTTTGGAAATCCTCAAAGGGCCTTTAAAGAAGTTGGTCAAACGTAAAGCCAAAGTCATTAGCAATTGGCAAGAGCAAGGTAAAATTTCAACTGAAATAGACCCTGAGCTGTTAATCCTCAACATTTGGGCATTAACACAAAACTATGCTGATTTTGCCACGCAAATGGAAATGGTAACAGGTAAAACCCTACGTAACCGCAGTATGCAACAACGAGTCATTCAACATACCGTGCATATGATGCTGTATGGCGTGATCCCGCGAACACCGTCTGCATTATTCAAAGCTGAGTAATTTTGGCATACGACCATAGCACTCTATGGTCGCCGAATTGAAAAAGACAGAATCAAAGCCTCAGATACTTTCAAATAATGCTAATAATTTCTGAGCTCCCAATAACAAATTGTCTTCCCAGTCCAAATGCGCGGTGTCGTTGGCACCATCTGAAATATATTTGACCGAAATCAGGCGGACACCCTGTTTTTTACAGACCTTTGCCAGCGCATATCCTTCCATATCAACCAAATGACACGGTACTTTGGGCTTACCTGTTTCAAAGCTATCCCCTGTTCCACAAATGCCGGTACGGAGCTGCTGGAAAAACGGTTCTAAGTGAATTTCCGCAGGATGCATGGTGTCAAATGGGGTAAAACCGACAGCGAAACCCAGTGGAGACACATCCATGTCGCGTTGTACAAATTGAGAGACTTCGACCAATTCGTGCTTATCAAAAAACGTACTACCTGCTGTACCTAAATTAATCAGAGTTTTACAGCCTGTTTTTTGAATCACTTCAAATGCTTTATAGGCCGCGTTGACTTTACCAATACCGCTGTAGTGAACTTCAATCCCTGCCTGCTCAAACAATCCTTTAGACTCATTCGGCAAAGCCATGATTAGTGCAACATCTGACATAAAATACTCAATTAACAGACTTCATGCGTGCCATTAGAAAACAAATCGATCCGAAAGAAAAGCGCCTCTGGTCTCTGCTCAAACAACATATATAAGATCAAATGGCGCTTTAAACTGAAAGGATTGCAGACCTCATTTATACTGCTGTTCTAAATAGGTTTTTAAGCAGGGCGAAAAGAACAAATCCCCTTGATAAAAACCGTGTGCCGTTTTGGTTGCGACCAAACTCCATAACAACATCAGTATGGCTGCAAAAGCATAGCCAACGGCATACAGGAAGGCCAAATTGAGTTGTTGGGCTAAGGTTAAGATTGCGAGTGTATATACACCCAATGGAAAGGTCAGTCCCCACCAGCCCAGATTAAACGGCAAGTCCTGTTTGGCATGGTGCAAAGTCGTCAGTACCGCAATCCCCAACCACCACAGTCCAAAACCCAGCAGAATTAAACTGGCTAAAATCCCCGCCTGCTGAAAGAACTGACCCAGTTGTGCTAAGCCCAAACTCGCCATCAGCGTCGGTGCCTGATGCCCCAAAACCAATAACGCCAAAGCAGCAGTACCTATCGGTCCCAAAGCCAACCAACTGCTGACCGCCAACTCTTTTTCAGGCAGTTTATGTAAGACCAAACGCAACATTAAAATCGTTAAAATAGCAAAAGCGGGTAATACTGAAACACCCCACAACACATAACTGCCCAATAAAATCGCAACGGCGTGAGTATCAGCTGCCAAATGCCCCAGCAATAAACCACCACTGCTGGCTGCAACTTCACAGGCCACGATCGGCAATAACCACACCGCAGTCATCTGCTGTAAAGCATGCTCCTGATGTCGATACATGGCAAAAGGAACTGCCCACGCCACCAAGAGCGCCAAGACTACATCTGCATACCAGAGCGTTTGCGCAATCTGTACAGCTGTATCCCCATAAATAGGCTGACCATACTTTAAAAAGCCATTGAGGATGGTGGCCATCGCCATCGGGATCGTCCCTAAAAATAGGCTCATGCTTGGATGTTGAAAAATCTGTTTGGCTTCGTGCGGATAAAATGCCCAACGTAAGCCATATAGCACACTAAAAAGTACGAACAATAAAATATTGAAATACCACAGCCCCGTGCCCAGTTGCCATGTGAGTGCCTTTAACATCGGAAACTCTGATACAATTAACGCCACAACACCTGTTCCCATACTGACAGTGAACCAGTTGGGGGTGAACTGACGAATGATATTGTGACGCTGTCCAAGTTGTGTAAATGGTTTTTGCATGAGTTCGGCCTCATTTAAAATCTACATTTATATTAATCAAATCTATAAATAAGAAAAATTGATTAATTTATATTAAATAAATCAATAAAATTGATATAAATATACTTTGCACTAAATTTTGCGTTGTCAAAAAACAACCACAAGACGAATGCCCAAGAATATGGCAATATATAAGCCGTTCTTAATTCCAAGCACTTGATTTGCCCATGAAGCTGCTCCGTCTAAATGCTTTGCCTTCAAATACCCAATTAGAAAAAACCGCTGTCACTATCGGTAATTTTGACGGGGTGCATTTGGGTCATCAAGCCATGATTCATCAGCTCAAAGCCGTTGCAAAACAACAAAATCTAAAAACAGTAGTAATGATTTTTGAGCCTCAACCACTTGAATTCTTTAAAGGTTATGATGCTCCACCACGTATTTCATCATTGCGTGAGAAAGTCGAATATTTAACTGAGCTGGGTGTGGACTATATTGCGGTCGCGAAATTTGACAACAGCTTCCGTAGTTTAAGTGCAGAACAATTTGCCGATATTTTAAAAGAAAAACTCAATGCCCAAAGTTTGGTTTTAGGCGATGACTTTCACTTTGGTAAAAACCGCCAAGGCAACAGCGAATTTCTCGAAAAGTATGGTTTTCAAGTCCACAATCTAGAAACCATCCTCTCAGAAGGTGAACGCGTCAGTTCAACTCGGATTCGCCAAACACTGGCCGCAGGGGACTTGGCGCTGGCTGCTCAGTTATTAGGGCGCCCTTATAGCATTACGGGTCGCGTACAATATGGCGACCAAATTGGCCGAACCCTTGATTTTCCAACCATTAACGTACGTTTAAACCGACATAAACCCTGTTTAAACGGCATTTATGGTGTAGATGTGATATGTGAAACCACGTCTTTACGCGATAAAGTGAAAGCAGACCATCCTGATCGATTAGGGGTTGCAGGATATGACCATTCAGCGCTTTTTGGTGCGGGTCATGTCGGAACACGTCCAGCCATTCAACAAGCACAGCCAGAATGGCGATTAGAAGTACATTTCCCTGATGTTTCTGCTAATCTGTATGGCTTGTTAATGCGGGTCACTTTCTTGAACTACTTACATGGTGAAAAGAACTACCCTTCGCTGGAAGCACTAAAAGCGGGAATTGATGATGATGTGGTGAAACTGCTTGAGTTCCGCCAAAACACCCCCACATTTCCCTTTTAAATACCAATCAATTTTATGTAAAACGCGTCAGCCGAGCCGCTGATTAAATTGGAAGACATCTTGCATGAGCGATAAGCAAACTACTGAAAATGCAGTGGATTATAAAGCCACACTCAACCTCCCAGGTACCGAATTTGCCATGAAAGCAAACCTTGCGGTGCGTGAAGCAAAATGGTTAGAAGAGTGGTATGCCGACAACATTTATCAGCAGATTCGTGCGTCGCGTATTGGCAAGAAAAAATATGTTCTGCATGATGGCCCTCCTTATGCAAATGGCCAAATTCACTTGGGTCATGCGGTTAATAAAGTTTTAAAAGATATCATTATTAAAAGTCGTATTCTTGACGGCTTCGATGCCCCTTATGTACCAGGTTGGGACTGTCACGGCCTTCCGATTGAACTGAAAGTAGAAGAGAAAGTCGGTAAAGTGGGCGTGAAGGTGGATGCTTCTACTTTCCGTAAAGCCTGCCGTGAATATGCTTACACCCAAGTTGAACTGCAAAAGAAAGACTTTGTGCGTATGGGCGTGTTTGGTGACTGGGACAATCCTTACCTGACCATGAACTTTAAGCAGGAAGCAGACATTGTGCGCTCTGTTGGCGCAATTGCGAAAGCAGGCCATATCGAACCAGGTCTTAAACCTGTGAACTGGTGTTTAGACTGTGGTTCAGCTTTGGCTGAAGCTGAAGTGGAATATGAAGATAAAAAATCTGACGCGATTGACGTTGGCTTTACGGTTGTCGACTTAAAAGACTTAAGCGCACGTTTAAATATCAACGTAGAAGCCGCAACAGATATCGTAATTTGGACCACCACACCTTGGACTTTGCCTGCAAACCAAGCAGTTGCCGTCCATGCTGAAATTGACTATCAACTAGTTCAAGTTAGCACCGACCGTGGCGTGCAAAACTTTATTTTAGCTAAAGACTTAGTTGAGTCGGCAGTTGAGCGTTATAAGCTTGAAAACCCTGTGGTTCTCGCTGATTTTAACGGCTCAGCAATCGAAAACCTATTATTACAACACCCGTTACTGACCGATCGTCAAGTGCCTGTGATTTTGGGTGAACATGTCATTGCAACCAGCGGTACAGGGGCGGTACATACTGCACCTGGCCATGGTGTAGACGACTATAAAGTTGGCTTACAGTACAACTTAAAAGTTGAAAACCCAGTGGGTGGTAATGGTGTGTATTTACCAACTTCACCGATTTTTGCAGGCGAGCACATCTACAAAGCCAATCCAAAAATCATTGAAGCATTGGATGCAGTTGGTCGCTTATGGGCACATCAACCGATCAAACATAGCTACCCACACTGCTGGCGCCATAAAACACCGATTATCTTCCGTGCGACCCCACAGTGGTTTATCAGCATGGATGCACAAGGTCTGCGTCAAAACGCTTTAAATGCGATCGAAAACGAGATCAGCTTTGTGCCTGATTGGGGTAAAAATCGTATTCAAGCCATGATCGAAGGTCGTCCAGACTGGTGTATCTCACGTCAACGTACGTGGGGTGTGCCAATCCCATTCTTCGTGCATAAAGACACCAACGAGCTCCATCCGCGCACAGCCGAGTTGATCGAAGAAGTCGCGAAATTGATCGAACAAGAAGGGATTGACGCTTGGTATAACCGTGAAGCGAAAGACTTTATCGGGGATGAAGCGGAACAGTACAACTGTGTGCGTGACACTTTAGACGTGTGGTTCGACTCAGGCACAACGCACTATGCTGTGCTACGTGAACGCGAAGAACTCACCGATCCAGCCGATTTATACCTTGAAGGTTCAGACCAACACCGTGGTTGGTTCCAGTCTTCATTGCTCACCTCGATTGCGATCAATGAACGTGCGCCGTACAAAGGTTTACTGACCCATGGCTTCGTGGTGGATGAAAAAGGCCGTAAGATGTCAAAATCTTTGGGCAACATCATCACCCCACAAGACATCATTAAAGACATGGGTGCAGATGGCTTACGTTTCTGGATTGCATCAGCCGATTACCGTTATGAAATGACTGCTGGTAAAGAAATCTTTAACCGTGCATCAGATGGCTACCGCCGTATTCGTAATACCTTGCGTTTCTTATTGGCAAACTTAAATGGTTTCAAACCATCGACGGATGCACTGCTTGTAGATCAATTGATCGCACTTGATCAATACATCTTGCAACGTGCAGCAGATGTACAGAAAACCATTCAGCAAGCCTATGAAGATATGAACTTCCATATCGTGGCAAATGCACTGACCAACTTCTGTATCAATGACTTGGGTGGTTTCTACCTCGACATCATCAAAGACCGTCAATACACCACCAAAGCCGATTCACAAGCGCGCCATTCAGCTCAAACTGCGCTGTATCATTTGGTGCAAGCCTTTGTACGTTGGATGTCACCAATCTTAAGCTTTACCGCTCAAGAAGCATGGCCACTGATTCCAGAACAAACTGAGAAATATGTGTTCACTGCGGAATGGTATGACATTCCTGTGGCTTCAAAAGCAAACTTGTTGTCTGAAGCTGATTGGCAAACGCTGATTGCGGTGAAGTCTGCGGTGAACAAGTTCATCGAAACTGCGCGTACCGCGAAAATCGTGGGTTCAAATCTCTCTGCCAAAGTTGAACTGTGGGCAGATGCAGAACTCAAAGACGTACTGGATCGTCTAGATGATGAACTTCGCTTTGTTATGATCACTTCACAAGTCTTGGTCAATGCATTCGATGCAACTCAAGGTGAAGCCTCTGATCTAGCGGGTCTGAATGTGCAAGTCTCTGCGGCTGATGGTGAAAAATGTGTACGCTGCTGGCATGTGCTGCCAGATGTGAATACACATGTTACACATCTAGGTCTATGTGGTCGTTGTATTATCAACCTTCCTACAGGCCAAGGCGAAGAGAGAAAGTATGCCTAACCCTCAACAGAAAAAGGGCTTATTCCAATTCTATCCGCACAATTTGGTGTGGGTAGGTTTGGCTATTCTAGCCATTGTCTTAGATCAATGGACCAAATGGATTGCCAGTACCCATCTGAATTATGCAGATCCAGTACCAGTCCTGCCCTTTTTAAATTGGACTTTATTGCATAACTATGGCGCAGCCTTTAGTTTCTTGTCCGATGCAGGCGGCTGGCAACGCTATTTCTTTACCTCTCTTGCAGGTATTGTGTCTGTCATTTTTCTGTTTTGGCTAATGCGTATGCCCAAAACCGTAAAAGTGCTGCCCATCGCGATTGCTCTTATTTTAGGTGGTGCTATAGGGAATTTAATTGATCGTGTAACCTTAGGTTATGTGGTTGATTTTATTCATGTGTACTATCAAAACAGCCACTTTCCTGCATTTAATATTGCAGATAGTGCGATTACGCTAGGAACGATCCTTTTGTTGATCGATACCTTTTTTCTCGAAAAAAACCGTATCCAACGTGCCGAAGTAAACCATGACTGATTTTATTAATCCCAATGAAGAAACTCGCGTGAGCGAAGGTTCAAAAGTAGAGTTACATTTTTCTGTTTGCATTGAAAATGGCGTAGAAATTGATAACACACGTAGCCGTGAAGCGCCTGTAAGCCTTGTAATGGGTGATGGCAGCTTACTGCCTGGTTTTGAAAAAGCACTGTTTGGTTTACGTGCTGGCGACCGTCGTACGGTGAGCCTACCACCAGAAGATGCTTTTGGCCCGTGGAATCCTGAAAACGTACAACAGTTTGATACAGTCAAATTTGAACAGCGTCCTATTGAAGGGCACATGATTGAATTTGAGGACAAAGCTAAACAGAGTCTTTATGGTGTGGTTAAAACTGTAGGTGATGACATCACCGAAGTCGACTTTAACCATCCATTGGCAGGTAAAGATATTACCTTTGAAGTAGAAATCTTCAAAGTGACACCTGCCGGTCAGCAAGGCATCAAAATTATGTAAAGCCACAGATCGAACGTCTGTGTGTCATTTAAAGCTCCTTCGGGGGCTTTTTTAATGCCTCAAACATTTGTCGATCAGATACATATTCAATCTATGCAAAGCCTAATTTTCATACTACCGTAACGTAATCACATTTATTTTCCCAAGGATTTTTCATGAAAATTCAGGTCATTATAGGCAGTGTGCGCGAAGGTCGGACAGCCATTAAAGTTGCGCGATGGGTGCAAAAAGGCTTTGAACAACTTGGACTCAGTACGGTCCAACTCGAATTGGTCGACTTAAAAGAGTGGGATTTACCGATTTTTTCAGGTGCAAATCCCCCAATGACAGGGATTTATGATCAACCCAAACAACAAGCATGGGCCGACCACATTGCCCAAGGTGATGCCTTTATTTTCATTAGCCCAGAATACAATCATGGTTATAGCCCTGCACTTAAAAATGCCCTAGATTACTTAGGCAAAGAATGGCAAGGTAAACCTGCGGCCTATATCAGTTATGGTGGTACCAATGGCTCACGTTCCATCGACCAAATTCGCCAAGTCGGTACTCAGCTCGGTCTGGTCGATACCAATGCGGTGATTGAAATTCGAGATATTTTTTCACGCAATAAAACCGAAGATTTTGAACCAAATCCTTTTGATGAGAAGAATCTAAAAGCAGCAATTGATAAACTCATTAAATATGTCAGCGCATAAGCATGAGATTATTCTGTACGCTATTGCTTACAGTAACTTAAGTATTTGTCGGCTTTTCAATAAACAGCATCGACGCTATAGTTAAATCATACAGAGACAGGATGTCTCAGATTAAAAACAAAAATAACAACATACATAGCAGGATGCTGATCGGTAGGACAGGAGTTATACCGTTTGAAAGAATTTAAAAAGCCCTCGACAGGATGTCGGGGGCTTTTTAATTGTATTGATTCTTAGCTCAATATTTCTCCAAAAAACCAAATCAAGATCAGATATTAACTAACCTCTTATATGCTTCAATACTTTAGAAGAAGCTCGTGAATACAAATTAAAATTGGTCTGAATGGATGTCTTTCTCAACTTAAATATTATAAAAATAATGATATAAAACATATATATAAATACAAAATACTTCCCAAGTAATCATTTCCGTCCAACGTACATATTTAAGCGCTAATCTATAAATTAGATCCATCAAATATTAAGACTTTCACCGTTTGTCGGTATGTTCTTCTGTACAACGAAATATTACATCTGGCGCTCGCACTACACTTTATACTCTCGCCCACTGAACATTTGCCGCTTTAGCCAAAATGCTTCAGTCCAATACAATAAATTAAAAAAACAAAAATAGAGACCATTCACATGCAACTAAACACCACACTTTTAAATGATTATTGCAAAATTTATGTCGCTGACCCCGAATATACAGATGTAGATGCTCTAGCTGCCTATGTTAGAGTCCATCGCACAGAACTTATGCAAGAGTTGCATCAGTACGGCATCTTATTATTTCGTGGCTTTAAATTACAACGTCACTATGAATTTCATGAGCTCATCGAATATCATTTTCAGCTTGAACCTTGGCATACATTTACGCCTAAAAAATCAGGTTGGTTCGCCTCTTTCATTTGTAAATATAGCGAAAATCATGCAGGTCATGATAGACCTTATCTCAACCACAATACGGTGCAATTAGGCTCTGTTGAAAACTCAATTCAAGGTCCACATGTCGAAGGTGGCCTACACTCGACTCGCTCGCGTTATATTGCCTTGTTTTGCCAAGAACCCGCGGACCACTTACTCGAAACCGGGTTTAATAACCTCGAAAAAATTTGGGCCCATTTTCCAGTCAGCTCACAACAAAAATACTTAGGCGCATGGAACCATTTTTCTTATATTTCAACACGTAAGCTTAATCTATTTGATCGCTTGACCTTCAATAAAAACTCATTTGGTTTCCAGAAAAAATCAAATAAAGAAAGCAAACTTACCTTAAAACGCTCACCTTTCGTTGTCATACACCCGAACACGCAAAAGTTGATGATCCAGCCGTGGGCTTTTGCAAACAATACCAATTCTTTTGCCCATCAAGCTGCACAAAAAAGATTTAAGCAGCGAGGAAAGCTTCAACCAGACCCTACGGCTCATTGCATGCAACTGTCATGGGAACTTTTCACCCATGAAGGTGAAAAAATTGAATGGACCGATCAGGAAAAACAACACTTCTTTGAAGCCTTATATCACGATGCACTCTTGCTCCAGTGGCAAAAAGGGGATGTCGCCTTGATCGATAATATTAAAATTGCCCATTGGCGGATGAATGGTAAACAAGGACAACGAAAACTGATGCAGATCCAAGCCAATGTCTTCAATGCTGATCGACATGCTGCGCTTTAAGACTGTCTTTCCTCGCAATACTCTGTTTAGGTGATTAATGTGAAAGCAGCTGAATTAAATCTGCATGTTTTCCATCCTCAATCACCCAAATACTGCCATCTTTCGCTTGTTGTAAACCACGGATACGTTCTTTCATATCTATCCGTTGGATTTCTTTTACTGGCTGTGCTGTGGTGTCTACAATAATTAATACTTTAGATAAAAGCCCACCAATGATGGCTTTATCCTGCCACTTTGGAAACATCTGTCCCGTATAAAAAATCAAACTCGATGGAGAAATTACGGGTGTCCAGTCTAATTTTGGCGCTTCAAACTCAGGCCGCGTGGCGTGGTCAGGGATATTCACACCACTATAATGATCACCATTCGAAACGATTGGATAACCATAGTTTTTAGCCTTTTGAATTAAATTAAGCTCATCCCCACCTTTGGGGCCCATCTCCACCACCCAAAGTTGTTTTTTGGCATCCAAAGCCATTCCCAAAGGATTACGATGCCCCAAACTCCATATCTGTTTTGCGACATCACCCTGCATCTGAAATGGATTATCTGAAGCAACCGAACCATCATCATTCAAGCGAATCATTTTTCCGAGGTTCGATGTTAAATCTTGTGCAGGCTCAAACTTTTGCCGTTCTCCCGAACTAATCCATAATTTCCCTGCACCATCAAATAACATCCGATGTGCATAATGTCCCTGCCCACGCACCTTCGGTACTTGTTTCCATATCATTTTAAGGTTGTCTAATTGTGGCTGCGCCTGATCTAAATTCAAATCAGCACGAATCACAACCGCACCATAACCACCTTGCCCGGCTTCTGCATAGCTGAGATAAATTTGATGGTTTTGTGCAAACTCAGGATGTAAAACAATATCACCTAATCCGCCTTGGCCACCATAAGCCACTTTAGGTATATTCCTAATGAGAGTCTTTGTCTGATCTATAGGATTAAATAAAATCAACTGTCCTGATCTTTCAGTAATTAATAATCGCCCATCAGGCAATACCGCTAATGCCCATGGCTCATTAAATTCAGCAATATGCTTTAACTGCATAGATTTGCCTAAAGAAGCAGAACTGTCCTGTTGTTCATGTGCTGCTGACTCCGCTGGTCTTTGTGCATGACATGCCATTAATCCAAAAAATGCACTCACTGCCATCAACAAACAAAAAGCTTTTTTTCTCAGCATTGCCTTCCCCATTAAATGCACGATCACCATTCATTGTAGAGAAATCATAAGTACAAGGTTATCCGCTTTGGTAACAAGATGAATCTGTGTAAGCCAAAGCTTACAAAAACTGAGGAAAGTGACCACTAGCCTTAAAACAGCTTACAGCATATATTAAATACATCAGGAGACAGGAAGTCTCCCAAACTTAAAACAATAATAATCAGTTTGAGCATCAGGATGTGAGATATGACAGGAGTTGTATCTAAGCACTGAAATACAAAGAAACCTCGACAGGATGTCGGGGTTTCTTTTTTATTGAGCACATTAAAATCTAAATCAAAACCTGTTTTGGCATATTTTGCATGATCACGAGTTAACTATAGCCATTCTTTTCCAACGGATATAGATGAAATAGCTGTTTAAATGCTCAAAATATACACAAATACTTAGTTAAAATTTCTTTTAGTGAAGAAGAAACCATCAAATTCAAGTGATAAAACTAAACCTATTAAATATTAACGGCTATTTTTAGCTAATATTTCGCTTTTCATTTATATTTTTAATCTTCCTACATAAAAAAATCCCCCTCTGCGATTAGCGGAGGGGGATTTAGAATTAATGAGCTGGCGATGACTTACTCTCACATGGATAACTCCACACTACCATCAGCGCTAAGAGGTTTCACTTCTGAGTTCGGGAAGGGATCAGGTGGTTCACTCTTGCTATTGTCGCCAGCACA
>NZ_MVON01000034.1:0-32519 GCF_002018925.1 Acinetobacter sp. MF4642 | reverse complement strand
TATTTCTGTAAGTTAAAAGAATTTAAACGTATAGCGATGCGTAGTTGTAAAACAGATACGAGTTTTGAAGCCATGATTCAACTGTGCGCGAGTTTAATTAACTCTCGGTAATTCTCAACAGACCCTAGGTTCATTATTCTTTATTTTTATATGCTTTGCTATATATATGATTTAGAGTTTTGTCACAAAAAGTTCCATGCAAAAAATAAAAAACCGTTCCTTAGAACGGTTTGTAATCTGGCATTTCAGTATGCGGTGTTGCAATACATTTTTCAGTATATTTCACACGAATTTTTTCACGTGCACCTTCAATATCGGACTTAATTTCAGCCTCATGTAAAGCATAAACATCTTCAATAATTTCTAACGCAAAAGCCTTGGTCATTTCGTCTTCAACTTTATTTGCATGCCCAATCGCTTTATCTTTTTCAATGGCATTTTGACGGTCTAACATAATTGAACGTGCTGCATTACCAATACTTTTACAATAGCCATGCCATTGCTCTTCTGGTGTTAACGGTTTTTTTTCAGCACAACCCACCAGTGCAATCACAGCAGCCAAAGCGAATAACTTTTTCATTACAACTCTCCTATTCGCCCTATCATAATCAAACTTTTTCAAATGAAGAACCATTAACCACTTTAAATAGTATAAAAGCCCAAATTCGGACTTTTATTCTTAGAACAATTAACCGCAGCTTGCTTGAACCACTTTATTGGTTTTCGGATCGACTGTTACTGTCACACGGTCTTCGCGATAATCCATATTCACAGGCTGCCCTGGTTGTACTAAGCGTACCATCTTCGCACTGGTTTTTTGCTTAATCTGTGCTTCAGTTAAATTTGACTGACCAATCAAAGCTGTCGCTTGCTCAGCAACACATTTGCTTTGACTAGCACGGAAAAGTTCCCATTCTTTAATGACCTGACCATTCGGCAAATGGCAATAGCCTACTTCACCATTGGCCTCTTTTCGAATCTCTACTTTACCACCCTGTTCAACACAGTACGTACTGGCAGGATTAGCCATACCTAAAGTTAGCTTTTCAGTTTCATTCTTTTGCGCAGTACTACAACCCGAAATAGCAGCAACCATTAATCCAAGCATTACGATTTTTTTCATAAAAAATATTTCTTTAAATAAAAGATCAACATAGCAAATATGTTTAAAAAAAACTGTGCGAGTTTTGCAAAATTTAAGATTGCATAAAAAAGCCCATCACTTGACGGACTTTTTATTTTGAAAAGCTAGATTTTCAGGTCAATTTTAATTGACTGAGTGAATATCAAGCTCTTCATTTTTCGCTAAAACTACAGATGCTAGAATTGGAGTACCTAAAATGAACGGCATCGCAAAGATCCAAAAGACTACGGTATAGCGCGGATCAAAGAAAAACTGAATAGCAAGCGCCACTAAAATTAAAACTGAAAATAAAATCGCTGCAAAGCGTATTACAAAATTGATCGGCATAGGGATCATCACTCTAAATTTAGCAAGTCCATTTACTATACACCTACTTTCATTATGGTTTAATTGATTTTAAGTATCTAGTGTCTGTTATTCATAGGTTTTCTTCATCTACCAAATAAAAATTTTTATCAAATGGCGAATTAAGCTTTTTTAACACCTAAAAATAAAGCCTACATGATGTAGGCTTTATTTAGCAGAAGAGTAGCTTTAGAACTTCCAGTTATAGAAGACGTCGATTGCACGCTCTAATGACTGACTCGCCTCTAAGTACATACGTTTGTTCATTTGATAACGCAGAGTCAGTTTATTGACTGGCGTAAAGACACCCACGCCATAACGAATATATAAGTCAGGTGTAATATAACCCGTCAGGCTGACTTGTGTGTCATCCCCTGTGCCTTGCGCATCCAATGCTAAACCACTTAAGCCAAAAGTACGTCCAATTTGGTTCGTAAAGGCGCGTGTACCGCCTAAACCCAAACTAATCCCTGCAGCAGCAATGGTGTTGTTGACATCTGACTTGAAGCCTTCCGTTTGACTTAAACCGCTTGTACCTTCGTTAATGCGGCCTGTAATTAACGCGTTCAAAGCTTCTTGCTCAGACAGCCCTGCATCGTTATAGACCTGAATATTTGGTGATGTTGCCGTACCCGTCACACGGAAACCCACCGTGCTGCCTTGTACATTTTTATTTGCATCGACATCCAGTGTTGGGTTGCTCAACACACCGTTAAAACGCGCTATGGCACGGTTTAAGTCCAAACTCTGCCCATAGGCTTCAATTTTAACTTTCTGACTTACCCCAATTGCACCATTGGCACGCATTGCGGTTTCAGCACCGCGCTGCGATAGATATAAACGTCCTAACAATGGAATACGGCTATTAAACCCTTGGAACACAACTTGATTACCTAGTCCAACCATCAAATCAGCACGAATGTCCCAAGGTTTTGCGCTATTTAAAATCGCCAATTGGTTTTGACCTTCTCTGACCACACGTACATCAGAAGATACATTCACCACAGGTACAGACGCTTCTGGCATCGAAATAAGCGCACGAGGAACTTGAATTTCACCGTTTAAGGTTAATTTCTTACTCAACGGTAAAACATCCAGCGTGATTTTCGGTGTCACTAGCGCGGTAATTAATGGTGCTTGACGAATCAGTAAATTTTCTCCATTCAACTGAAGCTGAATGCGTGGATCATTTTTCCAATCTACCGTCCCTGTAAGTATACCCACACCACGACCACTGTTAAAAGCACCATTGATGGTAGCTTGGTCTTGGCGTATAGCGGAATACAGCTGAATATTGGTCAAATTGACTGGCAGTGAAATCATACTAATTGAACCGTCTTTCAGGCGGACATCCCCTGTCAGTAGTGGTGCTTTTAGCGTTCCATTAATCTTACCGGCATACGAAATTGTTCCGCCCATCGAACGCACATCAGCAATGAACGGTTTAAAGACTTTGAGTTGTACCTGATCAAATGCAATTTCACCGCGCATAGGCATATTGTCCCGATACGGATCAATAACCACATTAGCATAGCCCACACCAATTTCAGGTGTTTTGACATCCAAACGGATTTGTAATCCTTCTGCGATGCTTTTGGCAACCAAAGCCACTTGTTCATATTTTAAGGTTGAGCCCATATCTTGTGGGTCATCCGCCGCCAAGCCAATCACACCATCACGGGTGACTAAGCGCGCATCAATTTTTGGTTTAGATCCTTGTGCCCAAACCGCTTTAGCATGTCCATTTAACTTACCTGTAATCGCTAATCCTTCAGGCATAAAGGCAGCAAAGTCGTTTAGGTCGAGGTTTTGAGTCAAGAATGAAATATTGCCACGTGTTTTACTGACTCGAATCGGTTGGTCAAAACACAACTGACTTTGTTGACTCATCCAACAATGCGCACCAATCAACAAATCTGCTTTGGCACTGTTATAGACCACGGCTGCACTTTGGCGCTGTACCAAACGTGCACGTAAAGAGTCAAAATCACCTTTTTGGATCTGACCTAACCAATCATTTTGCGCATTAAAACCACCTGCCAATTGCACATAAAATTTCGACTTTTCATTTTGTGCAGAAACTTTTAATAAATGAGCTTTGCGAATACCTGCCAGTGAAATTTCACCTTGTTGAATTTCACGATTACCACTTCTTAAGCTTTCCATTTTTGCAGTCAATAATGATGGCGTTGTTTCCGATGTCGGCAATTGCCCGACAATGCGTAATTTACGCATATCAATCAGATCTTTAAAGCCAAAATTATCCACTGCTAAGTTTGCCGTAGCCCTTAAACGTGGTTGAGATTGAATATTTAAATAACCGTAGGCACGGCCACGTAAACCCGCATAAATTTCATACAGTGCAGGCGCATTAATATTCAGTCTTAAATTTTGCGCATTACCCGTCGCTTGCACTTGGTTTTTGGCATAAGCCAACAGTAGATTATTCGCTTCAAACTGTTGCGGTAAAAAGCCCTTTTCACTGGAGTTGAGCACCAAAGCTAAATTACCTGTACCACGCAGTGGTTTATTATTGAGCATGCCTGCGAGGTTTAAGCTCTCAATGTTAATGCGTTTTAAAGCATCCGACCATGTGCCTTTAGTTTTCACTACACCAGACAATTCGCCTTTAACACTAGATGCAAAATATTGTGGTTTAAAACGAATGAATGCTGCATTCACATCCCAAGTGATACCGTGAATAAAATGCACCAAACCACTGGCATTAATTTGACCTGCCACACCATTGTGTTTCAACTCAGTTACTTTAATAAACTCAGGCGTTCCTGAAAGTTTTAGGTTTAACGCACCCTGACTCGCTTCAAACTGGCTGGCTTTTAAAGCGCCATCATAGTTCACTGCATAGCCTTTGAAAGCACCACCAGCTTTTTCATCATTAAACAGGAGTGCCGCGGTTGACTGACCCGTTAAGTGAACCGTTTCATTATTGCCCACCAGTTTTCCAGTCAGATCAATGCCCTGTAGCTGAATGATTTGCTGATTCGGTTTGGCATAGCCACTTGCTTGGAGCTTTCCATTCAATAGATTAACTGGTGAAGCTTCTGCTACCATTTGCGGGTTAAAATCTTTCGCGTTTAAAGCAGCTTTCCACTTCAGTTGACGTTTCTCATCTGGCAGCTCTACCACAGCATTACCACTTAAGCTTCCCTTACCTGCTACATAACTAAAACTCGGCACATTTAAATTATTATTTTTAAAATTTAACTGCGCGAGGTAATTACCCGCAGGTAACGTCGCTTTTTCGTGTTGACTCACAACAGTAGCAACATGAATATCTTGCTGACCTTCAACCAACGCCAGTTTTACATCCCCTGAAGCACTACTTAACCAGCCGATATAAGGCACGGCACGATCAATATTTTTCCAAGAGACATCCATCAACATTGGCTGGACTTTGTTATTTTTCTCTGGGTTTTGGTCTAGTGCGAGATGCCATGCTTCATAACGATCAAAGTCTAGATCTGCAGTTAAGTGTAAACCCTTTTCAAGCGTACCTTTGGATGCAATTTTTGCATCCAAACTTGGTGGTAGAAAGTCAGAAACTACTTGTGGCAGTACATCGTCTTTAGGATTGATTTTATCTAAGCGACCTTGTATGTCCCAAGTGATATGATCCTTCCAACTTACCACACCACCCAGATTGACCGAACCTTTCATCAACTGAGCATTTAGGTTATCAATGTCAAGTTGATGAACCAAATCGGTATGCATCAAAGCAGTATATTGACCTTTTGGAATATCTTTACCACTCAGATCTGTATTTAAGTCAATATTTAAACGTTCGATATCACCTGAAAATTTAGCAATGCCTTTTTCAGCATAGAGTTTGTAATCGGTCAGGAGTGGTAAGTTGTAATGATTAAATTTAAGCTGACCTTGCATCGGTACATGCTTACGTACAGGGTGCAAAATAGCCCAACCCGTCAACAGGTCAGGTGTCCGCGTTGCAAAACCCGCTTGAATAGTATCCAATGTCCCTGTTGCGTGTACAGCAATATCATGCACATTTAAACTATCACGCAGTGACGGTAGGTTGGCAATAGCACTCGCCTCAAGTGGATATTTCCCTGAGAATTTCATTTTCCCAGTTGCATTACGAACTGCTAAATAGCCCATGTCCATGCGAGAGTCTTCAAACTCAAGTTCCGTCCCCGACCAGAGGGCATTATTTAAATGCACATCATAAAAATCTACTTGGGCATCGGATGCAGTCCGGATATTTAAATGATCAATATCTGCTGTATCTAAACGTAAAACAAAGGGTAATTTAATTTCGCTGAACTTAAAGGGTTCATCACTCGGTTCACCTTTAGTAATGATGCGCAAATTGCGTACATCAGCTTCACGTAGATGAATCTCCTTATCTAAGATGGCACGCCAACCCAAAATCACGTCAGCACGGTCAATTTTGACATCGACAGGCTTTAAGGTAACCACCACATTTTTAAGGATAATACCTTTCCACAAGTTACCGCCTTCATACTCATATTGGATAATCTGCTGACGTTGTAAAACTTGGTCGAGTAAAAACTTACTGCCTTTGTCGGTAGAAAACATGACTGCAAGCGATATCACCAACAAAATGAGCGTCAACAATAGTGTCAAAATGACACTTCTAAAAATACGTCGCTGTTTGATAAGCGGCGCAGGTGGTGTTGGTTCTTGCTGCTGTTCTACTTCAGCCATAGTCTTCCCAAAAAAGTGTTAAATATTATAATAATGAGCCAATAAAGAAATGCACACGTATCGGATGACTATCATCAGAAATACCTGAAGCTACATCAATCCGAATGGGGCCTATCGGTGATGCCCAACGCACACCAAGACCAATACTGTATTCGGTGTCATTGCTAAAATCTGTATCATAAGCATTACCAAAGTCGCTGAATACTGCTGCACGCCAGCCTTCTTTAAATTGGTAATTGTATTCCATGGAGCCGACAGCTAAGGCTTGACCACCCACTTTAAAACCATCGACCACAGGTGACAAACTCTTGTAGTCAAAACCACGAATGCCTTGGTCTCCACCCGTGAAATAACGTAAGTTATAAGGGACTTTATTAAAGTCTGAGGTAAAGATATAACCGAGATCACCACGCCCAACAAACTGGTGATTATCATTTTCACCCAATGAATAGATAAAACGCCAACCCGCATTTACGATGGCCATATCTGCATCTGAAAGTAGGCTTTCGCTTCCCAGTTCAATTTTATAAGTTTGTTTAATTCCCTTACTTGGGTTTACACGCTTATCGCTATCGATTCTAGAAATTTCATAGCCCAATAAAAGCGACTCTTGCTCAGGGTCATTATTTGCAATAAATGCATCCGGCAAATCATCTACATTCGCCGAACCCTTTTGCGTTAATCGATCTAAACGGTAACGCACCCCATAGGTATGTTGCCAATTCCCCATTGGGTTTTTGATAACACGGTCAGCCCCAGCAACAGCAGATTCAGTGAGTAAGTTTACGCCTTGTCCGATGTCATCTCGTTCTTCACGCTCATAACCTCCCACGAGACTGATATAATCATTTAGTGGATGCTTATATGGGATATTATAGCGACCATCAATAGCCTGTCGAATTTCTGAAAGTTCTAAGTTGGCATCAAAAGAGTGTCCACGCTGGTTCACAATCGCACGGCGATACTGTGTACGTAAACGAGCACCTGAGTCACTACCATAACCTGCCCCGACTTCTACACTATTTAACTGGTCTGCATTTAAAGTAACTTTAACAGGAATTACTTTTGTTTCCCGAGCTTCAAGTTTTAAACGCTCTTCTTCACTTTGTTTGGTTTCTTGTGCGGTGCGAAGCGCTGCTTGTGCTTTATTCTGCTCAGGATCATTAACACCTGCGAATTGTGCTTCACTCACCACAGACTGCGTCACTTCACGGCTTGAAACAACCTCCTTTTTCTCTTGAACCAAAACATCCTGACGAGAAAGTTGTTGTTCATCGACCAACTGCTGTAAATCAGGCGGTAACTCACGGATTCCTTCAACCGGATCAGGTCGAACAGCATCTACCAAACTGTAGTTGAAGTAACGTGAGTTGGTCAAATTATTGGCCAAACCATTAACACGCCAAAAGGTATAGTCCGCGCCAGGCTCCCAAGTCACTAAACTTTGTAAAACATCTAAATCAATAGGCAGTGGTTTGCTTGGATCACTCATCACAAACTCAACACCGCCGAGTTTATAACGTTGACCTGTTTCATAACGTAAGTTAATGTCTGCCGTATTTTGCGGCTGCTCAACTTTCACATCATGTAAACGCCAGTAACTATCAAAAAAACCGTTATTGCTGGCCGCTTCATTAATTCGTGCTTTGGTCGACTCGTATAAGCCGTGGTGCAATACATCACCGATGTCTTGCTCCGGTAAGACTTTAATCACTTGGAACTGCGGTAAGTACTGACCTGCACCACTAAATTCGATATTTTGTTCTTCAATCCGTACAGGTGTATTCGGTACCACTTGAATGCGCACACGGTTACTGCTGGTTTTTTCAAACTTAAACTCAGCATTATAAAACCCGACGGCTTGAGCGGCTTGGTTGGAAAGTGAACGCAACTGTGGCAGTGCAGAAGGAAAGTCTTCAAAAGACTCTTCGGTAAAGCTAGAAACCTTGCCTTTGATATTTTCTTTTAGATTGACCAAAGCAGCCTGATACGCTTTATTGGATATCTCGCCTTCATATTTAGCATTAATGATTTCGACATCCGCACTGATCCGCGGAACTTTTGCAGTATCCAATTCTCTTGGTGGTCGAATTTTATAAAGCATGCGTTTAAAGAAATTAGGTTCTTTGGCAATTTGCTCTTCAGCACTCATGCCAAAATCTAAAGTATTTCCTTCCGTGTTGGCTTCTACTGAAATTTTACTGTCTGCTTGAATACTTTGCATCAGTTGATCAACATTGACCGGAGCTTGATTAATTTCCGCCATTTCCTGCTGAGTTGCATCGCTCAGCACCAACTCGGTCGTTTTACCACTTCGGTAAGCTTGAGCTTCTGCTTTCGCTTGCTCAGCCATCTGATAAATATCATTGGCCATACCTTGGTCAACTTGGACAGTTGGCAAGTCCTCAAGGCTATCAAACTCAATCGGTGCAAATTCGGGTAAATTTTTTAAAGCTGCCTGTTGCTGTTGCAACATTTGCATACTGTCCGGAACACTTGGCTGAACTACAGAATTTTCAACTTTTTTTAATTCGTCCGCGCTGCCCATACCTTGGCGAATTGCTTCTTTTTTAATGTCTTCAGTGAGTTGCGTAGAAGTTTGTGGCTCGACTTGTGCATTACTTGGTTCAATCGCAACGGAGGTTTCAGCCAAAGCCGCTTGTGACAAAAGCGTTAAAAAGATACTCAGACACAAATATTTATTGTTATGATGCCACGGTATGAAAGAATTCATACTCAATGAAAGAGTCGACTTTTTAAATTGTGTTTTGGCAAGCATAGAAAACTCTAAATTTATTTAATCGTTATGGATTTGCTCTAATGAATTGTCACAAAAGAACTGAAATCTATTGATTATTTTACCCAATTTCAGGTTTTAAATATCTTACATGATTTTATTGGACGTTTGAGCAATTAGTCACATTTCTTAATAAAACTTAATGCAGTGCAAAAAGCATGAAAAACAATGAACATCTATTAAGTACCCGTCGTTTTCTTCCCATGTTTATTACCCAATTTTTTGGTGCTTTAAACGACAATGTCTATAAACAAGCTTTGCTTTTAGTCATTACTTATGGATGGATTAATCAACAAGCTACAGATGTCAGTACCTTAAATAATTTGGCCGCGCTGTTATTTATTTTGCCTTACTTCATTTTTTCTGCAACCGCAGGACAAATTGCCGATAAGTTTGAGCGCTCACAACTCATTCGTGGCATCAAAGTTCTAGAAATTATGATTATGCTCATCGGTTCCGCGGGTTTCTTATTGGGCAATTTATGGCTACTGCTCTTGGCTCTATTTATGATGGGCACACATTCCACCTTCTTTGGCCCCATTAAATACGCCATTTTACCTGAGATTCTAAAACCGAATGAACTCATGTCAGGCAATGCGCTATTTCAGTCGGGCACCTCCATTGCTATTTTAATCGGGATGATTTTGGGTGGCGCAGTTATTTCGGTTTCTCAAGGCAATCTTATTTGGATCAGCCTGACTGTCGTCATCATTGCTGTTTTGGGTTATCTATCCAGTCGATTTATCTTAAAACAACAAGTCAGCTCACCCGACTTAAAAATTGATTGGAATTTCTTTAGAACCAGTTTTCAAACACTCAAATATGCCAAAAGCCTCCCCCTCATCTTTATGATTTTACTGGGGAATTCGTGGTATTGGTTTTACGGCGCAACCTATCTCACCCAAATTCCACAGTTGACTCAACAAAACCTACATGCATCAGAAAATGTCGTCAGTCTTTTACTCACGTTCTTTTCTGTCGGGATTGGAGTCGGCTCACTGCTGTGTCGTAGAATTGGTGGCTCTGAAGTGAATATTAAAATGGTGCCAATCGGTGCAATTGGGCTCACTCTATTTGCCTTTTACTTAGCTTTGAGTCTGGCTTTTGTACCTGAGCGTACAGGCGCAATGATGAATGTTGCAGATATGTTTAACCACGGTGCAATTTACTACCATGTCATGCTTGCGGTGACCTTGCTCGGCATCAGTGGCGGTTTTTATATTGTGCCGCTATACGCCATGATGCAAGCCTATTCACCGCGTTCACACCGTGCACGCGTTGTTGCCGCAAACAACATATTAAATGCGGTGTTTATGGTGTCTTCTGCTATATTTTCGATTATCATTTTAAGTGTTTTGAAGATTGATATTAAAATACTTTTCAGCATTACTGCTGTATTAAGTGCGGGCTTTACGCTGTGGTTGTTATATCGACTCAAACCCATGCTAAAAACTGTACAACCTGAGTTAGAGGACTAAAGTTATGCGTCATTACACTGGCATCGATAAATTTATCAATTCTTTTGATCAAGCCCTGCGTAGCTTAGTTCCGGGCACAACGTCTGCTCAACGTGAAAACCCAGGCAAGGCGGTCGAAACCCAACTAGCAGTGAGTGAAGCGCGTCATGTTGCAGGTTTAATGCGGGTCAACCATAGTGGCGAAGTTTGTGCGCAAGCGCTTTATCATGGGCAAGCTTTAACGGCAAAACTGCCGAATGTACGCCGTGAAATGGAACAAGCCGCAATTGAAGAACAAGACCATCTTGCATGGTGTGAAGACCGCTTAAAAGAGCTAGACAGCCATACCAGTCTGCTTAATCCAATTTGGTACGGTTTATCCTTTGGTATGGGTGCAATCGCAGGCATTGCAGGCGATAAATATAGCTTAGGTTTTGTTGCAGAAACTGAACGCCAAGTGAGCCTGCATTTACAGCATCACATCAGCCAACTCCCTGCTCAAGATGACCGTTCACGCAATATTCTTGTGCAAATGAATGAAGATGAATTACACCATCGTGATACAGCACTGAATGCTGGCGGAGTCGATTTACCGATTCCTGTCAAAATTACCATGACGGCTATTTCCAAACTCATGACCAAGACCAGTTATTTTATTTAAGCAAATATGCCTTACTCTTATAAAAAAGCAGTGGTTATGCCACTGCTTTTTTATTGACTCTAATTTGCTTATTCCGCTGATATCGGCAGTAATAAGGTATTACCCGCTTGCTTTAAATTCGCCGTATATTTTGATGCTAGTGATGGATTGGATGGATAGCTTTTCCCATTGTACTTCAGTACAACTTGCCCTAAACCTCGGGTATAGACCGATAAATCACGCCAACCTTGGGTTTGGGTACTTAAAGCATAAATCGGGGTAGATGAAACAGTCATTTTGCTATGCGGTTGAAAACTTCCATTTACAAGACCTTTAAAGACCAACAACGTACAGCCACCTGAACCACACCACTCCATCCCACTTAACAACACCACGGCATCATCGATTCCGTCTTGGTTTAAGTCATATAAGCGAGTTTGATAATCTGATTGATCTTGGGTATAGGCCTGAACAGCTAGTTTTAACCCTTGTTTTTCAGTCGTTTGAGATACACTCGTTATATCCATAGCAGTTGTCGCTGTCGTTTTGGACGGAGTTGAATAACAACCCGCTAAAAACACTGCTAAAGAAAGAGCACTCAAAATTTGTATTTTCATGAAAATAGCTCGCTGCGAATTATATTTTATAAGCATATTAAGCCAGTTCAAGTGCCAATCACACTTCGATATGTTACTTGGCTTCCAAGCAGCTCACCGTTGGAAATACATGCTTTGCATGTTGAAATGCATTATCCTTCCACACATCGAACATTGGAATTTTAACATCTAAAGCCAAAGGCAATTTTTTGGGATTGAACTGCATATGTTCTAAGTTTTCACCCCATGCAATCAAATCGACATCCAGTGAAATCTGATGTGATGGGCGGATACGCCCAGATGTGGCTTCCATATTTTTCAGCAATACCGAAATTTCAGCAACGGACAAAGACGATTTCAGTAAACAGGCTGCATTCCAATAATCTGACCCAACCCCATCACGGCATGGAATTAAATAAATATTCGAAAATTGCAGTTGCCCAATTTTAGCAAGTTGCTCAGAGGCATATAAAAAATGTTGCTTTGGATTATTATTACTCGCCAGAGCTAGGGCGAAAATCGTTTCGGTGGCGTTCAAGACGAATTCCTACAGAATTTGCTTGCGCGATAATGGCAGGCTTACGGATGGTAATATTAATCGATTCAATCGCATGAAAGGTAGAAAAAAGTGCATTGATGACCAATTTTGCCGCATGTTCAATCAGTTCAGGCTTGGCGCCTTGAATGACCTTTGCTGCAATTTCACAAATTTCAGCATAATTTAAGGTATGGTCTAAGTCATCTGAGTTTGAAGCTTGTTCCAAATCTGTTTGAATAATCATATCCAACATTAAAGGCTGAATAATCTGACGTTCCCAGTTAAAGCAGCCAACCACTGTTTCAACTTTTAAGCCTTCAATGATAATTGCGTCCACATTATTACCTTTAACAGATTTTGACATTTTAATCCCTGTCTTAGGAAACTATGTTTTTCATCCCCTAAACAAGAAAGCATTTTTCAGTCCCTCTTTTAAAAGAAGGACTGAAAGGGATTTTTTGGTGAATGTGCTTCAAAAGAACTTAGTTTTTTAACAACACATTTGGGTCCATAGTTTGCACCATTTGCAAACGCTGGTCAGCATAGATGTCGGTATACGGTGCAAGGATGCGCATGAAACGATCGAAATACAGCATCTGTTTAAATAACAAGGCAAAATCACGCGGGAAGCGAATACCGTGACGCTCGCCCACTGCGACCATATCCATCATGATGTCATTCAAATCTGCTGGGTTTGAACTCAGCAATTCTTGCGGATCTGCCAACAACACACCACTAAATAAACGCTCAAGATCGGCAGCCAACACCTGAGTATCAATCTTCACAGCGGTCATGCCCATTTTCAGCATGTTTTCCGCCATAAGTGCATAATCCGTTTTTTGCAAGGCATCCATAAAGGCGATACAAGCTGTCCATACCTCAGGTTTCAACTGCCCCACAATGCCGAAATCAATAAAACCGACACGACCATCATCAAGTAGCATCAGGTTTCCAGCATGCAAGTCGGCATGGAAGCTATTACACATCATTAGACTACCAAACCATGTATTCATGGCAGTTATCAGGACTTGTGAAGGATCTTTACAGCGCTTTTTAACCACTTCAAAATCAGTTAATGGCACACCGTAAAGACGCTGCATGGTGAGCACACGGCGAGTCGAATATTGGTGATAGACCTTAGGTGCCATCGCCTTATGGTTTTGCGTGATATTGAGATAGTTCACAAAGTCATCCAGATTACTGGCTTCTTCAATAAAATCGACTTCACGAACCATGCGGGTTTTGATTTCTTCCACAATGTCTGCAAGAGATGCAAATTTGACTTTAGGCACTGCTTTTTCTAAAACCTTGGTTGCCCAGTGCAGAACATTTAAGTCGGTATAGAGAATGGTTTCTACACCCGGCTTTTGTACTTTAATCACCACATCTTCGCCCGTCACCAGCTTTGCGGCATGGACTTGGGCAATAGACGCTGAAGCTAACGGCGTTTCATCAATCGATGCAAAAATCTCAGACAGGTTTCGGCCTTCAAACTCAGACGCCAAAACCCCTTGTACATAACTAAACGGCAAAGATGGAGTTTGGTCTAAACAGCCTTGAAACTCTTCAACATATTCACGTGGAAAAAGTGAAGGTGTACTTGCAATAAACTGACCCAACTTGATATAGGTTGAACCCAAAGACTCAAAGGTTTCACGCATCAGTTTGGCATTACTTGGTTTTTCAGTCGCGTACTTAATACCCGCACGTGCTGCAATGACTGCTGTTTCCCCAACACGGGCAACAGAGCGCAGTCCATCTAAAAAGATATTGTTCTTCATAATATCGGTCAAAAATAAATTGTATTGAGTGTATCAAAGAATGAAAAAATTGTAGGCTTATCTTGCCTGACAAACGGGACAATCTGTATCTTTTTCGAAAGCAAGCAAACGTTGTTTCATACTTAAGCCATCCCAAAGCAACAGGCGTTGTTTGAGTGCGGTGACATTTAAACCCAAGTATAAAAGTGCATGATGCGCTTGAAGACTGGCCATCACGTTCGGCGTGGTAGCCAAAACACCTGAATCTGCACAGCGCAGGCTTTCATTCGCATGTTCTTCTTTCGGGAACAGACATTCATAGCAAGCGGACTCACCTTCCACCATAAACAGTTGCCCTTGAAAACCAATGGCCGATGCACTGATGAGTGGAACATTGGCCTCTTTACACTGCTGATTGACCAAATACCGTGTCGTAAAATTATCACAACCATCAAGGACTAAGTCTTGGCCTGCAATTAAACTAGCTGCATTGGCTGTATCAAGTTTTACAGCATGCGCATGGACTTTGATGTAGGGATTGATCTGCTTTAAACGCTGGGCCAAAACCTCCGCTTTATAAAAACCGACATTATTTTCTACATAGGCAATCTGTCTTTGGAGATTGCTCACTTCGATCGTATCAGCATCAATCAGAGTGATTTGCCCTACACCAGCACGTGCCAATAACTCCGCAGTCATACAACCAATACCACCACAGCCTACGATGAGTACGTTGGCCAACTTTAATTTTTCTTGTGCCTCTATATCCCATCCGTCCAATAAAATTTGACGACTATAGAGATGCATTTCAGCATTACTGAGTTCTAGACTTTCATCTAACTCGTCCATGATTCAGCCTTTTGCTAAAGAAAATGTTGATGGCGAATTATAACCATGAAACCAAGGTTAGCTATGCACAAATTCAATAAATGCTATGTGCTTTAGATAGCTCAACTTTTTCATTTTTAAGTAATCGAGATTAAATCATACTAGTTGCCTAGTTAAATTTTCTTAGGCTATTTATACCTCTAACTATATTTCAAGCGGTGTTCCACAAGTCACATGCCACTATAAATGGTTAAAAGTTAAAGCCAGTCTATTAAAACTGACTGGCTTTAACTTTAAGACCCTTTTATTTTTAAATTAAATGGCAGCTTGTAAAGTTTGCATCTTTGCCACCTCTTGCTGTTTCAGCAAATTACGTTGAATTTTTCCACTCGACGTTTTCGGCAAACTTTCAACAAACTCTATTTCTTTTGGATACGCATGTTTAGATAAACGTGAGCGTACATAAGCTTGAAGTTTGCTATCCAATTCCTTAGATGCTTGGTACTGTGGTTTCAGTACCACAAAAGCTTTCACCACTTCCGTACGCTCTGGATCAGGCTTACCAATCACAGCCGACTCAAGTACTTCCGCACACTCAAGCAAAGTACTTTCGACATCAAAAGGCCCGACTCGATAGCCTGACGTTGTAATGACATCGTCAGCACGACCTACAAAGTCGATACCGCCAATTTCATTGAGCTTGACCGTATCACCTGTTAAATAATACTGCCCCACAAAGGCTTTACGATTATTGCCACCATAGCCTTTAAACCATGTTAGTGGTGACTGGCTAAAGTCTATCGCCAACGTTCCTATTTCACCGCGCTTCACTTCTTGGCAGTTCGCATCAAGTACAGCAAAGCGGTGTCCAGGATTGGCAAAGCCTGCCGAACCAACCTTTTTCTCATGCTCCAATGCATGATGGTTGGCGATCACCATGCCCAACTCAGTTTGTCCATACTGGTCATAAATATTGACGTTCAGATCATTATTAAACCAATGAATCACTTCTGGGGTCAAAGGCTCACCCGCACTACTGACAGCACGTAGGTGAGTTTTAATGGAAGGATCAAACTTTTCTTTAAAACCAAAGAACATCCGAAAAGCTGTAGGTGAACCCGTTAAATTACTGACGCGATATTTTTTAATGACTTCAACCGCATGATCGACGCTAAATGCGCGCTCATCCATAATGATGCTATGCCCCAAGCTGAGCGGCCCTGTGATTCCGTAGTACAACCCATAAGCCCAGCCCGGATCGGCTAAATTCCAAAATGAATCGTCTTCTCTTAAATCAACCGCATGTTGCATATAACCCTTAAAAGCCAAAACAGCTTTTAAAGGGACAGGCACTGATTTGGCCAAACCTGTGGTGCCTGAGGTAAACATCATCAGGAAATCATCATCAAAGCTACGCAAAACAGCTTCACATTGATTGGACTGTTGTTTTGCTTCCTGCCAAAAATCAGTTTCATTGCTGGTTAAGTTTGTTCCTGCATTCACAGTCAGGATATGTTTGACTTCAACGTGATTTAGCTTTGGACGTTGCTCTGCATTGGTCACAATCAATTTAGTATTCGCAGTTAAAACTCGATGTTCAATCGCCTTCGACTCAAAAGCAGTAAACAAAGGCTGATAAATCGCGCCGATCCGCCATGTTGCTAAAATCGTAATCAGCAGTTCAGGCGTACGCGGTAACAGCCCTGCGATACAGTCACCTACTTTAATGCCAATACTTTTAAAATAATTCGCCAATTGTGCTGAGGCAACATCGAGCTGTTCAAAACTCCATTGCTCAGACTCTCCATTTTTTCCTTCCCAAATGAGTGCTGTTTTTTGTAACCCGACATAACGCTGACAGCACTCAATATAGGCATTTATTGCATTGGGTTGGCCGATCAATTGTTCTTGAATCAGTTGATCATAGTTAAATTCTTGATGGGCTTGTTCTAATGTCTTCATCACGACAACCTCGCATTATCCATTTTTAATGCCAAATCCACTTTGGCCGTCCATGTTCTTTATCGTTTTAAGCGTTGAACTGACCTCATTGTCAGTCCTATATTGTTTGAAAACCTAGAGCAGCTCAGCTGCTCGACTTAATACTGGTAACTAACTGCTGCACCTAGATAACCATGTTTTAAATGCACCTACAATTTCCAAATCCCTCAATGAAGGTGCAGGCTTTGTACATCGACCAAGGTCTAAAACTAAGTAGACTTAAACCTTGGTTACTTCACGTGCAATGACAAGACGCTGAATATCAGATGCTCCTTCATAAATCTGGCTCACACGGACGTCCCGATAAATTCGTTCAACAGGAAAATCTGAAACATAGCCATAGCCACCATGAATTTGAATCGCATCAGAACAAACACGCTCCGCCATGGTTGAGGCAAACAGTTTGGCCATAGAGGCTTCTTTTAAACATGGCAAACCTGCATCCTTCAAAGCGGCTGCATGGAAAATTAACTGACGTGCTGCTTCAATTTGCGTCGCCATATCGGCTAAACGAAAAGCAACAGCCTGATGTTGCACAATTTCAACACCGAAGGCTTTGCGGTCATTGGCATATTCAACTGCTGCATCTAAAGCGGCACGCGCCATACCGACTGATTGCGCTGCAATACCAATACGTCCCGACTCCAAATTTGAAAGTGCAATTTTATAGCCCTCACCTTCCGCGCCTAGCAAATGATCTGCCGGAATGCGGCAGTTCTCCAAAACGATGGTTGCCGTATCTGAACAGTGCTGCCCCATCTTTTCCTCTATACGAGAGACAATATAGCCTTCGGTATCGGTTGGGACTAAAAAGCAAGAAATACCTTTCTTCCCCGCAGCTTTGTCAGTGACTGCAAAAACCAAAGCGACTTGAGCATGCTTACCTGTGGTAATGAATTGTTTGGTTCCATTCAGCACCCACTCATCGCCCTCACGAACGGCCTTGCACTCCAACGCACCTGCATCTGAGCCTGCTTGTGGTTCAGTGAGACAAAAACAACCCAACCACTCACCTGTGGCAAACTTGCTTAAATATTTCTGCTTTTGTGCATCAGTTCCGTAGCGCTGGGTAATACCGCACGGCAGTGAGTTTTGCACACTGACAATGGTCGAAATCGCACCATCACCTGCTGCAATTTCCTCAAGTGCTACCACCAGTGAAATATAATCTAAGCCTGCACCACCCCATTCAGGTGAAACAGTCATACCCAAAGCACCTAACTCACCCAGCTCTTTAAGTTCTTGCGCAGGAAACTGTGCCGTTTTGTCACGTTCAGCTGCAGTTGGTTTCAGTTTTTCCTGCGAATAACTACGCAGCATATCCTGAACCATTTTTTGTTCTTCATTTAAAAGCATGGAGTATCCCTTCTCTATTCAGGTTATTAAATTTAATAAATATTTGATACACGGCGACCCATTCGCAACCTGAAAGCCTTTCAAAAGATAATGTTTCTGCGAGAAAGTAGTCTGTAAATTCAATAGAACAGGTTTTGTGAATGGAGATGGTTTTGCCTACTTTTTTCGAAAGAAAAGTAGGTCGAACCGAAGGTTATAAGAAGCCATTACTTATCGACGCAAAGACTTCGTCATAAACTCAAGGATCACAAGTCAAAATAGATTATTTAGGCTGCATACGAATCGCGCCATCTAAACGAATCACTTCACCATTCAAATAATTATTTTCAAAAATATGCCCCACAAGCTGAGCAAACTCTTCAGGTTTTGCCAAACGCTTCGGAAATGGCACCATTTCACCCAACGCATCTTGTACATTTTGCGGCATCGCCTTCAACATTGGCGTTTCCATAATGCCTGGAGCAATGGTCATCACTCGAATTTTTTCACGTGCTAGCTCGCGTGCCAGTGGTAAAGTCATCGAGACAACAGCACCCTTAGAGGCTGCATAAGCAGTCTGTCCAATTTGTCCGTCATAGGCTGCAACTGAAGCTGTATTCACAATCACACCGCGTTCTTCTTCACCAGCTTGAAGTTCATATTTCGCGATTAACTGCGCAGCAAAACGCAGCATATTAAAAGTACCTGAGACATTGATGTTTAATACTTTTTGGAATAACGCCAGTTCATGAATACCATCACAACCCAACACTTTGGCTGAAGGTGCTACACCCGCACAGTTCACCAAACCATTCAATTGCCCATATTCCGCCTCGACTTCTTGAAAGAAACTTTGCACAGCCTGCTCATCAGTAACATCGAGGCTTTTAAACTGAGCATTTTCACCCAACTCACGCTGTAGCTCTTCACCTAAAGCTTGATTCATATCCACCAAAATGACTTTCGCACCTTGCTCAATCAAATGACGTGCTGTCGCTGCACCTAAACCCGATGCACCACCAGTGACGACAAAAACCTTCCCTTGAATCTTCATTTATTTTTCCTTGTATGATTGAATGCTACGACTTAAGAAGAAATGTAAACACAGAAGCACTTGAGTACAATTTCCAAATATTGCATCTTCCATGATGGTTTTGGACAATGCTCAAAATGCACAATAAAAATATGGAAGCCACTATGACTGCATCGGAACATGCAAACGCACAGAAAAATTCCATTTCAATTGCTTTGGTACACGAAGCATTGTTTGAAGCTGAAAAGCAGGGATATGCAGTTGCTGATATTTTGAAAAATGCAGGCATCAATAGCGAACTGTTAAGTGCGACAAAAGCACGAGTCTCAGTCAATCAATATGCACAGCTCTGGACTGAACTGGCCAATGTCATGAATGATGAGTTTTTTGGGATGGATCGTCATGTTATGCGCCGTGGCAGTTTTCAGTTTTTATCTAAATCACTATTACACACCACCCAGCTCGACCAAGCTATTCAGCATATTTTGCAGTTTATGAATCTGGTGCTAGATGACTTTAGCAGTCAACTCATGGTACAAGAACATTATGCCTATATTTTGATTTACGAACGACAACAGCCCAAGCGTATGTTTAGTTACGCAACTTACATCATGTTGATTCATGCTCTAATATGTTGGCTAGTGGGTCAACGGGTGATTTTGAATCAAATTCAACTCAAATGTGATGCACCTACAGATGATATCGATTACAAAGTTCGTTTTTGTGAAAATATCAAGTATCAAATGGCTGAAAACTATATTCAGTTCGATGCCAATTATTTAAAAATGCCCATAAAACAGGACAGTAAATCGTGGTATCAATTTATTCAGCAAACCCCACATATTTTACTGACTCGTTATAAAAATCCACATTCAACCAGTGCCCAAATTCGTCGCTATTTAATGCAAGAACCCCCGATCCAGTGGCTTGAACTGTCTGAAATTGCCCATCATTTCAATATGTCTGAGGCAACTATTCAGCGTCGACTGAAAAGTGAAGGTTTCAGTTATCAACAGCTCAAAAATGATATACGCCGTGATATGGCGATTGAGCTGCTCAGTAACAGCCAAGTATCATTACAAGACATTAGCACTGAACTCAATTTTCATGATCCGAGTGCTTTCCATCGCGCTTTTAAAAAATGGACAGGCGTCAGCCCCGGTGCTTATCGTCAAAATAAGGACGCTTAACTTAGGTCGATTGGTATAGGCAACTACGAAACGCTCTTGCTCTTTCTACATAACAAATAACCCACCCATACCATTCTCTCGTTAAAGTAAACCTCAACATTTTATTGTTCTGGGTTTGGTTTTGATTTGCCAAATGAAATGTCAACAGAGCTTATAAATTAAATTGATTTTTTGATGCTAATTCATCGGAAAATCAGGGTGCTGTCGCACTTTGTCACTGACTTAAAAAAATTACCTGCCATAGTGATCTCGTCATATTGTTTTACACAATATTGAATAAAAACATCATGGAGGGAACACATGAGCACCCAATTAAATAAAAACTTAATGAAAAATATCGGATGGTTATCATTACTGCTGTGTACGCAGCAAGCGATAGCAGACTCATACATTTATGTGACCAATACCACCCCTGAAACGGTATCCGTCAATATTAATCATCATGGTACACGCACCTTAACTCAAGGGAGTCAATGGGCTCAAGAAGCCACCCAAATTGCACCTTATGAAACCAAACGTGTACTGCGTTTTAACCGTTATACTGGGGTAAAGTCAGGTCAAACTTATAATTTTGATACCGTGATTACAGGTGGGGGTTCAAGCGTCACCCTAAAGCAATCTATGACTGGCACTTGGTCTGGTAGTGATATTAAACACTCTGCATCTGGCAGTGATTTCTCTGCACCATGGTTCAACGACCGCAACATTCAGCGTTTCAACACCAATTATGCAGGAAAAGCGGCGCAGACTGCTTTTAAAGCTGAATACACTGGTGGTTATGACGACTTCCACTACACTATCCATCAAAATACCGTGCCAGAACTCGTTGCCAGCAGTGCCGATGAGTTTAAAGTTTTAACCTACAATATTTATGCTCTTCCTTTGGTGGCAAGTAAAATTGATTCGCGTTTAGAGCAACTGCCGCAAAACCTAAAAGGCTACGACGCGATCTTATTCCAAGAAACCTTTGCTTCTGGGCGTACCGCCATGTTGGCCAAATTAGCGCAGGAATATCCGTACCAAACCTATATTCCAATCGGTTCAGGTTTCAATATCTATGACAGCGGCATATTGGTTGCAAGTCGTCATCCAATTGTAAAAACAGATCATTTTATTTACCCGAGCTGTACAGGGATTGACTGCTTTGCCGATAAAGGCGTGATTTATGCTGAAATTCTCAAGAATGGCAAAGCCTATCATGTGACCTCCACGCATACCGCATCGTTTGATACCGATGCGGCACGTGATATGCGCCAGCAACAATTTAAGCAAATCCGCGCTTTGGTCGATAAGCAAAATATTCCATCATTTGATGCCGTGCTCATGGGCGGTGACTTTAATGTCAACAAACTACTGTGGCCGCAAGATTATGCTCAAATGCAAATTAACTTGAATGGTACGGTCCCAGTCAGCACAGGATATACCGAATCGACCTTCGATCCACGAGTGAATAAACTCGCAGGTGCAGGACTCACGGGTGGCTCTACCGTAGAGTATTTAGACTACGTGGTGTCATCCAATAACCACCGTCAGCCTATGCAAGCACGTAACGATGTCCGTATTCTTCGCTCGGCTGCCGACCCCGTATTTATGACTTGGGACTTATCTGACCACTTCCCAGTAATGGGTCAATTCCAATACAACCCATAAGGAATAATAATGAAGCGCTTTGGGCTTATCGCTTTGGTGCTGAGTGTATTGGTAATCGGTGTGGTGATATGGTTGGGCCTTGGCTCATCATATGCCACATCGGCTCAAACTCAGGCATCCTCACCGTCCCTTACAGAGACTGCTCAACCCAGCAGTTTGCAAGAGAAGCTTGCCGCTGCAAACAATGACGAGTCAAAAATGCAGCAACAACAGCAACAAGAATCCATCCAACAAATCATTCAACATTTTCAAAAAAATCCGGGCAATATCACACAATTATTAAACCAGTTACAGCAAAACTGCCCCGATACCAACTGTCAGGCATTATTAAAACAGGTACTGGCCGAATATCCAGATCAGCAGTTTGCTCAGACTTTAAAACAATTGATAGAACGCCTGCCGCTTTACGAAAAAGAAATGCAAGCTAAAATCATGTCCACACAAATGACTCCACAACAGCGTTATCAAGAAATTTGGAACTTACGTGAGCAGACTTTAGGTAAGCAAGAAACCCAACTCGGCTTTGCTGAAGAAAAAGAGTTTGCTAGCTATCAGTTTGCTTATGGTGAGCTCTTGAGCCGCGCACCGCACATGACCTTACAACAACGACTGAGTGAACTTTCACAACTACAGCAACAATATAGAAACCCGAGCAAAAATATTGATGGTCAGAGTGGTAGTTACGATAAAGCCCTTAAATTGGCTTTAATTGGCGTCACTGACCCAATACTGCAACAAGAAATTACCCAACAAATTCGTAACAGCTACTTTTCAGGCAAAGAAGTGGCGCAGTTGGCTGAACGCGAACAACAAGTCGCTCGACAACAACA
Organism: Acinetobacter sp. MF4642; assembly: GCF_002018925.1. Taxonomy (NCBI): domain Bacteria; kingdom Pseudomonadati; phylum Pseudomonadota; class Gammaproteobacteria; order Moraxellales; family Moraxellaceae; genus Acinetobacter; species Acinetobacter sp. MF4642. The sequence continues at coordinate 9,668 of NZ_MVON01000034.1, read as the reverse complement.
ACAGATCGCCAGTTATCAATCTGAACTTGCTGCTCTCAACCAAGAAATGAACCAGCAAAAACAAAACTTAGCTGAAAGTGCATGGCAACAGCAATATCAACTCCGTCTAGAACAACTGAGGCAAAAGCACTTTAACTAGTGGCTTAAACGTTCATCATTCTCCACATCAAACAAAGACAGCTAAAGCAAGGTGATATACCTCATGTTGCTTTACCATGCCCTTATAAATTGCAATTCCACAATGTTTTGAGTTCGCATCAGTGATGCGTAAAATAAAGAGTATTGCAATAACAATATTAATAAAATTAATATAATTTAATAACTTAAGTAAAAATAAAAGAACTTTTTGATTAAACCCCCACAATATTTCACATTGAGTACTTCTTTTTGATCGATCCGAGTCCATTGGAACAATAGTGTAAAATTTAAACAGGGACTCTATTTAATAAATTTAAGCTTTTCATTCACTTAACAAATCCATCTTTCATTTATCGGAATCTATTTGCAAAAAGTTCCAAAATGGATTATTTTTCAACCAATTTTAAAGCATTCTTTAATGCTTATTTTCTGGCTGTACTCCCCCCTGTTTAATCACCTTATTTCTTTTAAAGGTTATGACATGCTTAAAATGATTGATGTTCTCGATCAACGTCTGGTGCAAAACTTTACTCAAGCTTTGCAGTCTCCTACCCCACAATTTGAAGAGCAACTGGATCAAGGTATTCTCAATGCATCAGACCTTGAATTAAATCATGCTGTTACTGCATTTTTTAATGAAGTTAATGCGATTGAAGCTGCTCAAGCGTTGGATATTAGCGCTGACCGTATTCAAGCCCTTCAGTTAGGTGCATCGTTTAAAGATGAACAATATTTAGCTGATCTAAAGAAAATTGTGACACTTTGTCTTGCACTTGAAACTGATGCTTTAGAGCAAGTTGAAGTGTTTGACAGTTTACAAGACTATCCAATGTAAGCTTGCAACCCCCTTAAAAAAAGCGACTATTACAGTCGCTTTTTTACATTCAAAATGAATGATTTAGTTATGCAATTTTCATATAAGAAGAAATTATTCTATGCTTTTTGGAAGTTATTCTATACTCCAAAAACTGCACATAGCTCAACCAAGTTATTAAAATTCAGATAGTTAAACCAAGAGCACCCGTTTATTTCAATTTAATATTTTGTTATCCATTTTTCTTTTTTTATTTTTCGCATCCATAAGGTTAAAAGAACCCACAAATGAACTTATTTAAATGATACAACATGAAAAACTTTAAACTACTGAGCACTTCACTGATTTTAAGTCTGATCGGTTCTTATGCCAATGCCGCTATTCCAAACACGCTCAAACTTGATTATGCCTACTACGCACCAACCAGCCTCGTAGTCAAAGAACAAAAGCTCTTAGAAAAAGCCTTACCTAAAACTGAAATTAAATGGGTATTTAGCCAAGGAAGTAACCGCTCGTTGGAATATTTAAATAGCGGCAGTGTCGATTTTGCTTCAACCGCAGGACTTGCAGCCGTACTCAGTCGTGCCAACGGCAGCCCAATCAATACCGTTTATATCCAGAGCCAACCTGAATGGACTGCTTTGGTGGTTGCTAAAAACTCCCAAATTAAAAGCCTAAAAGACTTAAAAGGAAAAAAAATTGCTGCAACCAAAGGCACAGATCCATTTCTATTTACCTTACAAGCGCTGGATACAGTGGGTCTAAATAAACGCGACGTGCAACTGGTCCATTTACAACATCCAGATGGCAAAACAGCTTTAGAACGTGGTCAAGTCGATGCTTGGGCAGGCCTAGATCCTCTGATGGCATCGGCACAAGTGCAATCTGGCGCAAAACTGCTGTATCGAAATATTGGGTTTAACAGTTATAGCGTACTCAGTGTCAAAGAGTCTTTTACTCAGCAAAGTCCCGAAGCCATTGAAGCCGTGATTAAAGCTTATGAGCAAGCACGTAAATGGGCCAAAGCTAATCCAGAGAAATTGGCGGAGTTACTGGCACGCGAGTCCAAACTGCCGTTGAATGTCGCAAAATTACAACTAAGCCGTACCAACTTTGATCAAAACATTCCGTCAGCCAAACAGATTGCTGCATTACAAAAGTCTGGCGGCATTTTGAATGAAGAAGACTTAGTCCGTAAAGGCACCAATGTAAATCAAGTCGTGACTCAGTTGTTTAAGCCACAATATGCACAAAAGGTTGTAAGCAAATAATGACTAAGTCAGTCGCGAGCTTTTTCACCCCTATTGTAGTGAAAAAAGTTCCTCATTTCAGTTGAAATTGAAGAGTGTTCTCAAAGCGATCACCCTTCCAGTGCTCTTACTGATTGCTTGTGAATATCTGGTCCGTGCAGGTTTTATTGAACCTTATTTATTGCCTGCACCCAGTAGTCTATGGCAAACCTTTCTAGATTTATGGCAGGCAGATTTATGGATGCATGTATGGACCAGTACATGGCGAGTGTTTTTAGGCTTTTTTATTGGGAGTGCTCTGGCTTTAATGTTTGCGATTTTGGTGGGACTCAATAAACAGGTTGAAGCATTTTTAGAACCTAGTTTTTCAGCGATCAAATCCATCCCGAGCTTAGCGTGGATTCCTCTACTTTTACTGTGGTTGGGAATTGATGAAGCATCGAAAATTACCCTAATTGCGATTGGCGCATTTTTTCCGACCTATACCAACACGGTCGCGGCTGTTAAAGGTGTCGATCGCAAGCTCATCGAAGTCGCACAAGTCTATCGACTGAAGTACTGGCAACAAGTGCAACAGATTATTTTGCCTGCGGCATCGCCGGGAATTTTAACGGGACTGCGCAACAGTTTAAGTTTGGCATGGATGTTTATGATTGCCGCAGAGCTCATTGCAGCAACACAAGGCATTGGCTACTTACTGAGTGATGGCCGAGAAACTTCACGCCCCGATATTGTGATCTTAGCCATTATTCTTTTAGCCGTGCTCGGAAAACTCAGTGATAGCATCATGAAAGCCCTCGAGACTTGGCTACTGCGTTGGCGTGACGTATTTGGAACATAAGGTAGAAAAAATAAAAGCGCATCGAATGCGCTTTTATTTTGAAGGGAACAAAGAAATTATTGTGTCCACTGCCCTAAAGTAACGCGGTCATTTCCACCATAATCTTTCACAGTCCGGACTTGTTTATAGCCCGCTTCTTTAAAGATTTTCTGTACGGCATCACCTTGATCATAACCATGCTCCAGCACCACCCAACCATTAAGAGTTAAATGCTTTTTGCCTTGCTGGATAATGACTTTTAAATCAGCCAAACCATGATCTGCCGCAATTAGGGCACGTTCAGGCTCAGTTGCTAAGTCTTGCATGTGAGCATCATCAGCATCGATGTACGGCGGGTTCGAGACAATCACATCAAAAAACTTTCGATTTAGCGGTGTAAACCAACTGCCACACACAAAAGTCACATCATTTAAGTCATGCTTTTCTGCATTTTGCTGCGCAACGGCTAAAGTCGGTTCATAAATATCGGTAGCCGTGATATCCCATGTGTCCCGTTCACTGGCCAATGAAAGCGCAACCGCACCCGTCCCCGTGCCTAAATCGACAATGCGGGCATCTTCAGGTAAGTCTAAACGTAGTACAGTTTCAACCAATACTTCGGTATCTGGACGTGGCACTAAAGTGTCAGGAGTGACAATCAGATCTAGCGTCCAAAACGGCTGTGAACCTGTTACATAAGCCAAAGGTTCACCTGCTTCAATTCGTGCCAAGGCAGCAACATAGGCTTGCTCTTGCTCATCGGTCAGCACTTGATCTTTTTTCATAACCAAATCAAAAGAATCAATTTTGGTGATGTGTTCCAGCAACCATGCGTTCTCTTGACGTTCGTAACTCTCGGCTTCACCACGTAAAGCCAAAGCTTGGGCAATATTCATTATCCACCATTCTGCTGTGCAAGCATCGCAAGCTGATCTGCTTGATATTCACGATGTAAGCTATCTAATAGTTCAGTTAAATCTCCTTCCATAACCGCGTCTAACTTGTATAAAGTTAAGTTAATACGGTGATCAGTCATACGACCTTGCGGGTAGTTATAGGTACGGATACGTTCTGAACGATCACCCGAGCCGACCAAGTCACGGCGCATTTCAGAAGTTGCTGCATCAGCTGCCGCACGTTTTGCATTTTCCAAACGTGAAGCAAGTAAAGCCATCGCTTTGGCTTTGTTTTTATGCTGCGAACGCTCTTCCTGACATTCCACCACTGTTCCTGTTGGAATGTGGGTAATACGCACGGCCGAATCGGTTTTGTTGATGTGCTGACCACCCGCACCTGAGGCGCGGTAAGTATCAATACGTAAGTCTGATGCATTAATCTCGACCGTTGTATCGACATCAATTTCAGGCAAAATCGCAACAGTACACGCCGAAGTATGTACACGCCCCTGAGACTCCGTTGCAGGTACACGTTGTACACGGTGCGCGCCACTTTCAAACTTCAAGCGCCCGTAAACGCCCTCACCATTCACCAAACAAATAATTTCTTTATAACCACCGTGTTCGCCTTCATTTTCAGACAACACTTCAATACGCCAGCCTTGTGATTCAGCGTACTTGGTGTACATGCGGTATAAATCACCCGAGAAAATAGCAGCTTCATCACCGCCTGTTCCCGCTCGAATTTCCAAATATGCAGAGTTCGCATCATTTGGATCTTTCGGAATCATTAAAATATTTAAATCAGCTTCTAAAGACGCAATAATGGCTTTATTTTCTTTAATTTCATCAACAGCCATTTCCTTAAAATCAGGATCTGAAAGCATCGCTTCAGCCGTTTCAATGTCTGCTTCAGCTTGTTTGTACTTGGTCCACACTTCTGTGATTTCGCTTAAATCACTATGTTCGCGTGACAACTGACGAAAGCGTTTGTTATCTGAAATGACTTCTACATCTGCAAGTAATGCTGTTAATTCTTCGTGACGGTCAGAAAGTTGATCTAATCGTAAACGTAACGATTCTTTCATTAGGAAAATATCTCAATATAAAGGCTGCAATACAGTTTCACAGCACCAAAAAATTTGCGCTTAGTTTAACGGCTCTATCACGCAAAGAACATCTTTATTCAATCCTGTGCGATGTTTACTTTATGGATCGCAGTACATTGATCCACTTTTAATGTGTGTTTATGCGGTTACTAGCGTTCAGAAAATGTAGAACAGCTTATTTCATATCCACCTTTTAAATAGGTCATTTCAGCTCAAAATTCAGAGTGTGAACTGCATCACTCCTAAGTTTATCCACATTTGAATGATTTCGGATAAATTTCATTCTGCTTATTCACATTTGTAATAAAACTGATACAAACAAGAAACCAACAGGTTTCAATTTGGTTTTAACTCTCCACAATTAACTGGAATCTTTTTGTTACATTAGCCTCATCGAAAAAAGTAAAACAGTTCAACCAATGTTGGACATGGAGAAACACATGAAACTCAATACACTCTTAATGTCAGCAACATTAGCAACGGCATCTATGTTTACTGCAACTGCATATGCAGACAGCACAACTCGCGTTGCAGCAGCCAGTGCTTTAGGTAGTGTTGCAGGCACAGCGATTGGTAAAAATATGGGTGGTACAACTGGTGCAACTATCGGCGCAGCACTTGGTGGTGCAGGTGGTGCAGCCGTAGCGAGCAACAAACGCAACCGTACTGAATCTGCTATTGGCGGTGCTCTTGGTGGTGGTGCAGGCTATACCGTAGGTAAAAGCATGGGTGGCACCAATGGCGGCTACGTTGGATCTGCATTAGGTGCAGCAGGCGGGGCAGCTCTCGGTAACAAAATTTCAAAAGACAAACAATACGATTCTTACCATGGTAAAAAATGGAAGAAAAAACATAAACGCCATTAATTCACTGCATTGTAAAGATGTCATTGAAAGCACCTTCGGGTGCTTTTTTATGGCACAGATTTAGATGCAATAACATATCAGCCAAACTGGTAGAAAATACGAAGAGTCGTTACACGACATTTACTAAAGCAACGATTTCGATAAAGTTTGTCTTCATTATTCTTCCAACATGTTTCGCTAAAGTGAAATCAAGACAAAATAGACATGCTCTTAGGAGTTTAAAAATGAAAATTAAATCAATTTTAATGAGTACCGTAATTGCAGCTTCTGCTTTAACGATGACCACAACATATGCAGGTAATACAACCAATACCGCACTGACTTCTGCGTTAGGTGGTGTTGTCGGTGCGGCGATTGGTAACCAAATGGGTGGACAAACAGGCGCGATGATTGGTTCTGCCATTGGTGGTGGTGCAGGTGCAGCCGCTTCAGCCAACAAACGTGACCGTAATGGTGCAATCATTGGTGGAGCACTCGGTGGTGCAGGTGGTTATACCGTAGGTAAAAACATGGGCGGTACCAATGGTGGGTATATTGGCGCAGGTATAGGTTCAGCGGGTGGCGCAGTTCTAGGTAAAAAAGTCTCTGAAGACCGTCGTTATGATGACGAATATGACCGCCGTTACGACGACCGTTATGATCGTCGTTATGACAGCCGTGGCTACCGTAATAGCAATTATAAATATAATGGTCGCAACTACCGTGGTGACAATGGCCGTCACTTGGGCTGGTATAAAAACGGTAAACGCTAAGTACCGCATAAAACATTTTCAAATAAAAGAGCACCTTCGGGTGCTTTTTTATTTATCTGACAACTACACTCAAAAAAGACACTGCATCGTTTCTACTGAATGCGGCAGCTTACCACTTTGGTTTTAAACGCATGTGTGGCTGGTGCTGTTCAGCGATGTTGAATATAAATTTTGTTTCATTTTTAAATCAACACCTTATACAATACGACCAGAATATCGTATAAAATCGATATACAAAATAACAGTTATATCGTATTATTTCGATATATAAAACAAAACTGAGAAGTAGAATGCGCACGTTGTCCGAGACTCAATTTTCTATTTTAGAATTAGCTCCTGTCCGCGAAGATCAAACTGTACAACTCACCCTACAGCATAGCTTAAAGTTGGCCCAACAAGCTGAGCGTTTAGGCTATAGCCGACTTTGGCTTGCAGAACATCATAATATGGATGGTATTGCCAGCTCTGCAACTGCGGTGCTACTCGGCTATTTACTCGCGAATACCTCAACCTTAAAAGTGGGTTCTGGCGGTATCATGCTCCCAAACCATGCACCACTGATCGTAGCGGAGCAATTCGGTACGCTTGCGACACTCTATCCAAACCGGATCGAATTAGGCTTAGGTCGAGCACCAGGTACAGACCAAATGACCATGCGCGCACTTCGCCGTGGCCGTCAAGAAACTGAAGATCAGTTCCCACAAGATGTCTTAGAAATTTTGCATTACTTTAAAGACGCTGAACCAAATCAGCGCATCATTGCAACTCCGGGGCAAGGGACACATGTTCCTGTATGGCTACTCGGTTCAAGTTTATTTAGTGCACAACTGGCTGCAAAACTCGGTCTTCCCTACTCTTTTGCATCACACTTTGCACCGCGTATGCTGAAACAAGCGATTCAGCTCTATCGTGAAAACTTTGAACCCTCTGAATACTTATCGAAACCTTATGTGTCTATGGGTGTCCCGACGGTCATTGCTGAAACCGATGCTGAAGCTGAATATCTAGCGACCAGTGCCTACCAACGTGTTTTAGGTCTCATGCGCGGTCAAAGTTTAAAGCTAAAAGCGCCAATTGCCAGCATGGACGGTCTATGGTCACCTGCGGAAAAAATGTCGGTTGACAGTTTTTATTCCATGGCGCAAATCGGTTCCAATGGCACAGTGAAAGAAGGCTTGAAACAACTTCTTTTAGAATATGATGTCGATGAGTTCATTTTCACCTGTGACATCTATGACACGGACAAACGTTTAGAAAACTTTGAACGTCTCATGCAGATCAAAAATAGCTAAGTACAAATGAAGTTAATCGCCTTATGCGTATTAATACATACCCATAAGGCGACGTGCATAAATGAATAGCTAAAATCTCAGCCGATACCTAAAAAATCCTTAAAACCGTGCAAAAACTGCTGCTATGTCTAGACTAAAGTTAGCGTGACTGCTCAGACAATTTATCACTTTGCCTTTTTAGAGCAAAAGCACTAAAAATAATAAATTAAGGAAAGACGATAAAAAACAATTAAGGATCGAGCATGGTCAATTTGCATTCAACAGACAACGTATCTGGTTTATTTCAAAACCATCCCGAGTATTTTCAGCATTTTAAAGGGCAACTGATTCCCTCATCAGAAATTAAACAACATACTTTTACTGAGCAACGGGTCGCAATTATTGGTACAAACCAGCATACAGTAACTGCCCTCGAATCGATTTGTCAGGTCGCTCAATCGGTCTATGTTTTTCAAAATGCGCCACAATTTATCTTGCCAAAAACAGAGCGTGGAATTCAGCGCTTAATTCAACATCCTTTGGTTATTAAGAACCGACGCCTATTTAACACACGGATCAAATGCCTACTGGCCCTACGCTTTTTAGAAACCCAAGTTCAAGACCCATGGCTTAGACACCAACTCAAACCTAACTCCGCTGCCGATAAACTTAAATTTTTCAAGTCCGATCATTATTATCACGCCTTACAGCGCGACAACTGTAAGCTAATCACTTGGCCAATCGTCAAAATCCGAGAACATGACATTCAAAGTTTAGATGGCGCCGAATATCCCGTCGATGTGATCATTACCACCTATAGCCATTAACCGTATAGGGTAAGTTTTACCCACTTACCCGTTGTTTATTTCGTCACACCTGTATACTGATAGCCTGTATTTGAACGCTGATAACGTAAGTATTTTCCAGTCGGGCGGCTGTTTTGATCTAATAAAGTGATATCAATCTTGTTTAAGTCTTTTGAAACACGAATATATGAACCGCGCCGCTCCTCGTCATAGTGACAGTCATAATCTACTTCAATCGAACTTAGTTGCTGGTTTTTGGTCTGGAAAACTGGTGTTGCTCTCAAAGCTTGGGCATGCATTTTAAAGGCTTGAATTTGATAAAGACCGTGACAACTATCGCCTTTGTAATAACTTTGAATCAGATAAATCGGCTGTGCACCCAATTTTACTTGGTCAATCTTTAAAATATAGCCTGTTTCTAAAGGCTGAAGTTTAGCGGACTTGCTCGATTTCGTCTGCACATAGGATGAAAATTCACCCATAGTACCGCCACCGCCTACATCAAAGGTATAGAATTTAAGCAGTTGGTCCGGTGAGGCATTAATCTTTAGTCTAAGATTTTCAGTCAATTTGGGGAAAGAATAAGCATAACTTTCTGCATTTTCACGGATTAAATCAATCACATCATTTTCGATCTGTTGATTCACCGCATAAAAATCTAGCGCTGCATATTTTTGATCAATCGCCTGCTCAGCCTGTTGAATTGATATATTTTGCGCATATAAAGCCATATTAAAATGAGCACAACAAAATACACCTAATAGGCATTTTGATATTATTTTCATTTGATCTAATCTGTATTTTTATATTGATCAATATTAGATCTCTTTCATAAATCAAAAAACGACCTTCTTTTTGGTTAATATTTGCACTCCGGATTTCTTGGCATTCGTGCATAATCTGCGGATGAAATACATCGATTCAAACAAGCTTTCTGATACTCAGT